>DAIDKC010000316.1 GCA_027451045.1 Holophagaceae bacterium
CGACCGAAATTTCGACAGAACTGCCCACCCGCTGGATCTTTCCGGTTTCCAGGACCCGGAGGAGGTTGACCTGGAGTTCCAGAGGCATGTCCCCGATTTCGTCCAGCATGACCGTCCCGGAGTGGGCCGACTCGAGATGGCCGGCCTTTCGGGACACGGCCCCCGTGAAGGCCCCCTTTTCGTAACCGAACAGCTCGGACTGGATCAGTGTATGGGGAATGGCCCCGCAGTTTAAGGCGAGGAAGGGTCCCTTTTTGCGGGCGGAATGGTCATGGATGGCTCGGGCCACCAGCTCCTTGCCCGTCCCGCTCTCCCCGATGATCAGCACGGTGGCCCGGCTGCCCTGGAGGCTGGCGACGGTCTTGTAGACCGCCATCATCTTCGGGCTCGACCCGATCATCAGGCTCCGCTTGGGCTTGGGCGAGGCCGACTCCTCGGCCTCCTGGATCCCGCCCTGCCGGCGCGCCAGGGCCCGGGCCACCAGGGCCTTCAGCTCCTCGTTGTTCCAGGGCTTGCTCAGGAGGTCGAAGGCCCCCTCCTTCACCGCCTCCTGCGCTGTTTCCAGGGTGCCGAACCCCGTCAAAAGGATGGTGTCCACGCCCAGGGGCTTGGCCTCGCGCAGGAGGTCCAGGCCGTCCTTCCGGGCCTCCAGGTTGATATCGGAGAGGAGGAGGTCGAAGGGTTCCTGATGGAGCAGCTGGATGGCCTTGTCGGGATGGATCGCCTTGGCCACCTCCAGACCCATGTTCTCCAGGAGTTCCTCCAGGAGATCACAGGTCTCCTTGCTGTCATCCACCACCAGCACCCGGGCCATGGCGCCTCCCCGGCATGACGTTACCCGAAATGCGCCTTCCAGCCGCAACCCTCCAGGCGTATGCTGCCTTCCACAACTCCCGGAGACCCCATGCGCAAGCTCCTGCTCGCCGCCCTTCCCGTGGTCCTGTCCGGCCTCAGCCTCGTGGCCGGGGACCTCACCCTCACCTACAAGGTCACGGGCCACGGCGCCATGGCCCAGGAGGGCACCCAGGTGGAGTACATCTGCCCTACCCGGATCCGCATGAATCAGGAGGGGACCCGTACCGACACCCTGATCGACTACGGCAAGGGGGAGATGTACGTCATCAGCCACGACAAGAAGACCATCACCCGGATGACCTTCAAGGACATGGAGGCCACCATGGAGGCCATGAACAAGCAGATGGGGGCTGTGTCCAACATGATGAGCCGGATCATGTTCGGCGACGTCACCAAGGTGAAGGTGGAGAAGGAGGGCACCGACACGGTGCTCGGCCACCCCTGCCAGAAGGTGCGCATCACCATCGGGAGGATGGTGGAGGACCTGAGCCTCGATCCGGACCTCCAGTTCCCCATCCGGGACTATGCCAAGGCCATGGCCATGATGACTCACGCCCCGGGAGAGATGGGCACCGTCTTCCAGCGCCTCTATAGCGAGATCGGGAAGCTCCACGGCGTCCCCCTCCAGACCCATGTCAAGGGACTGATGGGCATGGAGGTCACCACCACGGCCACGGCCATCTCCACCGCACCCATCCCCGCTGGCGTGTGGGCCCTCCCCGCCGGGTACCAGGAGGTGGATGGCGGCAAAAAAGCCCTGGAGGGCATGCGCTAGACTGGGTGGGCCCGCAGCGGGGCACTTCCGGTCGCCCATGAAACAGCCTCCCCAGCCCTCCTTCGACGAAGGCCTCGACCGCCTGGAAGCCCTGGTCCAGCAGCTGGAGGCAGGCAGCCTTCCCCTGGAGGCGGCCCTGGCGCGCTTCGAGGAGGGTGTCCGCCTCAGCCAGGCCCTCCAGCAGCAGCTGGCGGAGGCCCAGCGCAAGGTCGAACTCCTCAAGGCTGGGCTGGGCGGCGAGTACCGCGCCGATCCCCTCGACCCCGACAAGGGGGGACCGTGAGCCGCGAGGCCGCCAGCCGGGTCGCAGAGGACCTGGCGCGGCTGCTCCCCCTCCTGGACGCCCGACTCACCCTCGCCTTCCAGGGCGGAGAAGCAACCCGGCTGGGCGAAGCCATGCGCTACAGCCTGGAGGCCGGGGGCAAGCGCGTCCGGCCCGTGCTCTGCCTGCTGGCGGCGGAAGCGGTGGGCGGGAGCCCGGAGGAGGCCCTGCCGGGGGCCCTGGCCCTGGAATACATCCACACCTACTCGCTGATCCACGACGATCTGCCGGCCATGGACGACGACGACCTGCGTCGGGGGCGCCCCACCAACCACAAGGTCTTCGGGGAGGGGCACGCGATCCTGGCAGGCGACGGCCTGCTCACGGAGGCCTTCCGGGTGCTGGCCGACGGACCCGGCGATCCGGCCCGGCGGCTGGAGGCCCTGGCTCTGCTGGCCACGGCGGCAGGCTGGCGGGGCATGGTGGGCGGCCAGTCCCTCGACCTCCTGGGCGAGGCGCTCGACACCTACGACCTGGCGCACCTCCAGCTCATCCACCGCCTGAAGACCGGCGCCCTGCTGAGGGCGTCCCTGGAGATCGGCGCCGTGCTGGGCGGGGCAAGCCCCGCCGACCGTCAGGCGCTCCGGGCCGCCGGCGAGGCCCTCGGCCTGGCCTTCCAGATCCAGGACGACATCCTGGATGCCACCGCCACAGAAGCCGACCTGGGCAAGCGCGCCGGGAAGGACGCTGGGAGGGGTAAGATCACCTACCCGTCCCTCCTGGGCCTGGACGGTGCCCGCAAGGCCCTGGAGGAGGCGACCGAGACCGCCCTATGCCACCTAGCCTCTCTTCCCAACCGGACCTCCTTGGAGGCGTGGGCCCGCTACTTGGCCCAGCGCGGGAAGTAGGACACGCCATGCCCGAACCCTCCACCCCCTATCCGCTGCTCGACTCCCTGGCGGCGCCCCAGCAGATCCGCCACTTCACGCCCGCGCAACTGGAGCAGCTGGCGGGGGAAGTGCGCGCCTTCCTCATCGCCTCCGTCTCGGAGACCGGCGGGCACTTCAGCTCCAACCCCGGCACCGTCGAACTGACCGTGGCGCTCTTCCACCACTTCGACTTCCTCCAGGACCGCATCGTGTGGGACGTGGGCCACCAGGCCTATCCCCACAAGATCCTCACGGGCCGCAAGGACCGCTTCCCCACCCTGCGCCAGCACCACGGGCTGTCGGGTTTCCTGAAGCGCGACGAGAGCCCCTACGATCACTTCGGCGCAGGCCACGCGAGTACCAGCATCTCCGCCGCCCTGGGCATGGCCAAGGCCCGGGATCTCCAGAAGCAGGAGCACACCTGCATCGCCGTCATCGGCGACGGCTCCATGACAGCCGGCATGGCCTTCGAGGCCCTGAACCAGGCCGGCTACCTGGCCACGAAGCACTTCCTGGTGATCCTCAACGACAACGACATGAGCATCAACCCCAACGTGGGTTCGCTCCAGGGCTACCTGAACCAGATCATGTCCGGGCAGTACTACCAGCGGTGGCGGGACCGCATCGAGCACGCCATCAAGGCCATCCCCCTGGAGGGGTTGAGCAAGGGCGTGGCCAAGGCCGCGAAGTGGAGCGAGGAGAGCTTCAAGCGGCTCATGGTACCGGGCCTCCTCTTCGAGGATCTGGGGTTCCGCTACATGGGCCCCGTCAAGGGCCACGACGTACATGCCGTCTCCAAGGCCCTGGTCGAGGCCAAGGAGAAGATGAAGGACGGGCCGGTGCTGCTGCATGTGCAGACCCAGAAGGGCTACGGCTACGAGCCCGCGGCCCAGGATCCCCAGAAGTGGCACGGCGTCACCGCGTTCGACGCCGAGGCCGGCGAGATCATCAAGGTGACCGCCGATCCCGCCAAACCGGCCCCGCCCAGCTACACCTCCGTGTTCGGCAAGGCCCTGGTGGAGCTGGGGAAGCACGACGGAAAGATCGTGGGCATCACCGCCGCCATGCTGGATGGCACGGGCATGAACCTCTTCCAGAAGGCCTTCCCCGACCGCACCTTCGACGTGGGCATCGCCGAGCAGCACGCCGTCACCTTCGCCGCGGGCCTGGCGACCCAGGGCATGCGGCCGGTCTGCGCCATCTACTCCACCTTCCTGCAGCGCGGCTTCGACCAGGTGGCGCACGACGTCTGTCTCCAGGATCTGCCCGTCACCTTCGCCCTGGACCGCGGCGGCATCGTGGGCGCCGACGGTCCCACCCACCACGGCCTGTACGACATGGCGTACCTGCGCTGCCTGCCCAACATCATCCTCATGGCCCCCAAGGACGAGAACGAGCTGCGCCGGATGCTCATGACCGCCCTCTACTGCGGCCATCCCGCGGCCCTGCGCTATCCCCGCGGAAACGGCCTGGGCGTTCCCCTGGAGGACCCCATCACCGCGCTGCCCGTCGGCAAGGGTGAACTGCTGCGCGAAGGCACCGACCTCCTGCTTTGCGCCATCGGCTCGATGGTGGCTCCCGCGGTTCGTGTGGCGGAAACCCTGGCGGCGGAGGGGATCTCCTGCGCCGTGCTCAATGCCCGCTTCATCAAGCCCCTGGATGCGGAGCTGATCCGAGCCTGGGCCGCCCAGTGCCGAGGCCTGGTGGCCCTGGAGGAGGGCTGCGCCCCCGGAGGCTTCACCGCGGCCCTGGCCGAACTCCTGGCGGACGCCCGGATGGAGCGCCCCCTGCTCCGCTGCGCGGTGAACGACCATCTCGTGCACCACGGCGATCCCAAGCGCCTGCTCGACGAGGAGGGCCTGAGCCAGGCCGCGCTCCTGCCCCGGATCCGGGAATTCCACGGGGCACTCAAGGAAAACCTTGCACGCACCCCGGGGAATTCCTAAGGTTTGACATAACCTTTGGATCCAGGTCCCCCTACTGAGGCGTGCCGTGAGCTTTTCATCAGCCCGACTCCTCCTGCTGGCCGCATTCGTGGCCGTCGTTCCAGCGCTCCGGGCCCAGGGCTGGGATGCCGCCACCCAGGCGGTGGGCTGGGCGCGCCAGGACAAGGACGACTCCTTCACCTTCTACGACCCCGCGGCCAGGGTCCTCCGCACCTGGATGCAGGATGGCGGCGACATCCAGGACATCCCGCTGGACAAACTGAAGGAACCTCCCTCCAAGTGGGTCATTGACCCCCGGGGCGATGCCTGGGTGGTCTCGGGCACGACCCTCACCCAGGTGGATTCCGCGGGCCGTCTGGCGCGGGACCTCAAGCTCCCCGCGCCGGTGGACAGCGTCTGCTGGGACACCAAGGGGTTCGTGCTGTCCTACCGGACCCAGAATCCCTACCTGGAAATGCGGCGCTACCAGGATGGCGAGGTCCTCTGGACCTACGGCAGGAAGCCGGGCAGGAAGGATCCCATCACCGCCCTGAGCCTCCACCCCATGCTGATGAGCGACACCGACCAGGTGCTCCTCGGGAACGGGAACGACCTGGGCCTCCTGGTCCTCGATGCCAACACCGGGAAGCCCGTGCGGGAGGAGACCTTCTCCTTCAACGGGAATCCGGCGCCGGCCCTGGTCGGCGCGCCGGTGGACCGCGGCCCCCTCTGCCTCTGGAGCGGCAAGGGCGTGGTGTTCGCCACCCTGCGTGCCGGCGAGCTGCCCGCGGTGGCCCGGGGGACCATCCAGGGGCAGGCGCTCGTCCGCATGGACCTGAAGACCGCCACGGTGACCTTCGCCCCGACGGGCCTCGCCACCGACCACCTGCTGGTGGGCATCCTGCACGGCCAGGCTGTGTTCGTGAACCCCAAGGGGGGGCTTCTTCAGCTGCCGGTCAAGTAGGCCCTACTTCCCGGGCTGGGGGAGGAGCCTTTCCCGGTCCAGGTAGGGGATGGTACGCCAGTTGTTGACCGCGGCCACGGACAGCGTGGGGCGGGCCAGGACATAGGCCAACAGGAGGTTCCGCGAGAGCTGGTCCGTCACCATCTCGGGGGCCCCGTGAAACCCGATGGCCTGCATGTAGCCGCCCCCGCCCCGGAGGCGGTAGGTGCTGAGGGCGAGGGTGAAGGAATCCCCGGGCTGGACGGGCTTCCCCTGGTAGGACAGGCCCACCACCCGGTGCCCCACGGGTTTGCCCAGGTCCAGGGCGTAGTCCACGCCGGCCACCGAGTCAATGTCGTAGAACGGCACGGCGGGGTTGAAGAGGTCCGGCTGCCAGCTGTAGTGGTAGCCTTCGGCCGCATGCTCCAGGTAAAGCTTGAGCTGAGCCCCCGTGATGCGGATCATCGCCACGCGGTTCTCGTAGGGTTCCAGGGCGTAGAACTGCCGGACGCTGGTGGCCCCCTTGGGGATGAAGATCCCCGGATCCGGGCAGCCCACGGCAGAGAGCTGCGCGCCGGTGGCCCGCAGCTGGACCTTGTGCAGCAGCTGGACCACCGGGGTGTCCTCCATGCGGCACCACCGGCAATCGAGGTCGTTCTCCAGTTCGGTGGCCGGGGTATCGAGGTACTGGGTCGCGACCTTCCGGAGAGGTGCCGTCAGCTGGAGCACCTCCGGGTCCACGGGCGTGCTGTCGTCGGGGCGGACCAGATGGCCCTTCGCGGCCACCAGGGTCCAGCGCCCCTTCGCGCGGGCCAGGTCCAGGTCCACCACGGCCAGGGCCCGGCCGAAACACTCGGCCTGGAGGATGGGAATCCCCTTGTACGTGGTGGCGATGGCCTCGTGGGTGTGTCCGGTGAAGATGGCATCGAGGCCCGGGACCTGGTCGGCCAGTCGGAGGGCCTCGTTCTCGTCGCCGCGGTGGCCGTCCACCTTCCCGAGTCCCGAATGGAGCAGGGCGATCACGACGTCCGCATGGGTCTCGGCCTTGAGCTGCGGCACCAGCGTGCGCGCCGTATCCACGATGTCCCGGAAGCGCAGTCCCCGGTAGTTCCCGGGCTCCTCCCACTGCGGGATGCAGGGGGTGGTGAACCCCACGAACAGGATGCGCACCCCGGCCACCGTGACCACCGTGTCGGCCGGGAAGGCGGGCTTCCCGCTCCCGGCGTCCACGGTGTTGGCCGACAGGAAGGGGAACTTGGCCTCCTGCTCGACCTCGCGGAGCACACCCAGGCCGAAGTTGTACTCGTGGTTCCCCACCACCATGGCGGAATAGCCGAGGGCGTTCATGATCGCGATGCTCGGCTCCGGGAGGTCCGGGCGGAGCACGTTCCGGATGTAGTTGATGGGCTGGCCCTGGATGGTGTCGCCGCAGTCCACCAGCACCGTGTTGGGGTTCTGTGCCTTGAGCTGCCGGATGAGCGTCGCCACCTTCGCCCAGCCCTGGTTGGCCGGCTGGAGGCTGTAGACGTGCTCGGCCATGATGTGCCCGTGCATGTCGGTGGTCCCAAGCACCTGGATGTGGAGGTCTTGCGCCTGGAGCCCCAGGGCCAGCAACAGGATTCCAAGCCACCGCAGCATGCCGCCTCCGTGATCCCCGGCACGCGAGGGTTGGACCGGGATCCCTTCAAGGGTAAACTGGCGCCTCAACCCTGAATGCCCCTCTTCCGGAGCCCCCATGCAAGAAGTCCAGATCAAGGCCCCCAAGCACGAGTTCACCCTGCTTTGCGACGACATCCGCCAGGAGATGGGCGGCAAGACCTCCCTGATGGGCCTGTACGACCACCACATCGTGGTGCCCCAGGTCCCCTTCACCCTGCCCAAGGTGTGCTTCTACACCCGGTTCTCCCGCATGGACGGCCAGTTCAAGTTCGGGTTCTCCATCGTCAGCCCCAACGGCGACCGGAAGGATGTGATCCGCGACAGCGACGTGCAGATCCCCGAGGGCGCCAAGGAAGGCACCTTCAACGTCATCGCCAGCCCCTTCGAGGTCGGCGGCGAGGGCGTCTACGAGGTGATCCTCTCCCTGACCAAGGGCGCGGACCGCTTCGAGTATGTCTACAAGTTCGCCATCTCCGACGCCAGCCGCCTCCAGGCCGAGTACGAGAAGGCCATGGCCTCCCAGCAGGCCGGGAACTGAACCTTCCCAGCCCCCGGAACGGCGCCCCCGGGGCGCCGTTCCTTTTAGACTGGGGGCGAGGAACCATGTCCGACGACCGCTACGCCAAGCAGCGCATCTTTCTCGGCCGCGAGGCGGATGGGGCGCTGCGCTCGAAGCGCGTGGCGGTGCTGGGGCTCGGGGCCCTGGGCTCGGTCACCGCCTCCTGGCTGGCCCGGGCCGGGGTGGGGCACCTCACCCTCCTCGACCGGGACCTGGTGGAAGCCAGCAACCTCCAGCGCCAGATCCTCTACGGTGAAGGGGACCTGGGCCGCCCCAAAGCGGAGGTGGCGGCCCGGCGGCTGGCGGAGGCCAACTCCACCATCGAGGTGCGCCCTGTGGTGGCGGACCTCACCAGCGGCAATGCCCGGGAGCTGCTCGCCGGCTTCGATCTCCTCTGCGACGGCACGGACAACTTCGAGGCGCGATTCCTGGTCAACGACATGGCCATCCTCACCGGCACCCCGTGGATCTACGCCGGGGCCATCGGCGGCGAGGGGGTCGTGTGGCCCCTGCATCCGCCCCGCACCCCCTGCCTCCGCTGCCTGCTCGAGGGACCTCCCGCCGCGGGGGACGTGGACACCTGCGACAGCACCGGGGTACTCTGTCCGGCCGTCGGGATCATCGGGAGCTGGGCCGCCCTGGAGGCCCTCAAGCTGCTGACCGGAACGACACCCCACACCGAGCTGGCCCGTTTCGACTTCTGGCGCAATGAGCGCCAGTTCCTGAACCCACCCCGGACCCGATGCTCCTTCTGTACGGACCGGATCACCGAGTTCCTGGACGACCGCTGGACCCTCAAGGCCAGCCCCCTTTGCGGCCTGGAGGGGGTGCAGATCCGCGTGAACCCGCCCGGGCGCCTGGACGTCGATATCCTGAAGTCCCGTCTGGAGCACCGCACCCGGACCCCCTGGAGGCGCACCGGGCTGCTCCTCAAGGGCCAGGAGGGGCCGGACGAGATCACCCTCTTCGGCGATGGCCGGGCCCTCATCCACGGGCCCATGACCCCCGAGCGCGCCCGAAGCTGGTACGCCGAGGTGGTCGGCTGCTGAGACGAAGCCGTCAGGCCGCGGGTTCCGGGGTGGCAGTACAGGCCCGGGCCAGGTCGTCCAGGCAGCGGTCCTTCTCGGCCCAGAGATCCTGGACCCAGGCCTGGACCCGGGCCCGGAAGGCGGGGTCCCCCTCGTAGTCGCCTCCGATCAGGTCCTTCGGGATCTCCAGTTCCCGCACCCTCACCACCACCTCCCGCACCTTGCCGGAGAGCAGGTCCCAGAAGCTGGGGACACCGTGGGGGTAGTGGATGGTGACATCGAGCATGGAGTCGAAGCGCTCGCCCATGGCGGCGAGCGCCGTAGCCAGCCCCCCGGCCTTGGGCTTGAGCAGGTTCCGGTAGGGGGACCCCTGGGCGGCGTGCTTGGCCCGGCTGAAGCGGGTGCCCTCGAGGAAATTGATGACGGACGTGGGGATCTGGCGGAAGCGGTCGCAGGCCTTGCGGGTGCGTGCCAGATCCAGGCCTCGCCCCTTCTCCCCCCCCTTCCGGCGCATGAAGGGGAAGTCCAGGGCCCACCAGGCGAAGCCCATCACGGGCACGTAGACGAGTTCCCGCTTCAGGAAGAACTTGAGCATGGGGACCCGCCGGTTGAAGACCTTCTGGAGCACCAGGATGTCCACCCAGCTCTGATGGTTGGCGTTGACGAGGTACCAGCGGCGGCGGTGCAGGCCCTCCACGCCGCGGACATCCCAGCGGATGCGCTGGACGAGTGCGATCCACCAGCCGTTGACGGCGATCCAGGCCTCCACGAGGCGGTTCAGGACCCGGTCCGCCGTGCGGCGCACCGCTCCCCTGGGGGCGGCCAGCTTCACCAGCGCCACGGGGAGCAGGCCGGAGAAGACGGCCAGGACGTTCGCCAGCAGGACCGATCCGGCCAGGCTGGCTTTGAGGGTGGAACTAAGGCGCTTGAACAAGGTATTTCCCTTCCGACCCAGGGTAGCGAACGGCAGGGCCTCAGGATAACATCAGGGTGCCGAAGGCGAGGCCCAGCAGCGGCGCGGCCCGGTGGTCCGGGGGCTCGTAGACTCCCGCCAGTCCCACGTCGGCCTGGAGCGCCGCGCCGGCCCCCCAGGGCGCGTAGGTCCGGGGCGCGTAGGTCTGGGCCGCAAGGTTCGCCGCCAGGAAGGGCTCGTCGTCCCCCACGGCCCGCTCGGTGGCAAAGGCCCGAGCGAGTTCCTTG
>DAIDKC010000317.1 GCA_027451045.1 Holophagaceae bacterium
GGCCAGCATCGTGAAGATCGCCATCGTCAGGCCGAGGTCACCCACGCGGTTGACGACGAACGCCTTCTTGGCCGCGACCGCGGCGGAGTTGCGCTGCTGCCAGAACCCGATGAGCAGATACGACGCGAGGCCCACCCCCTCCCAGCCGACGAACATCAGAGGCAGGCTGGAGCCCAACACCAGGGTGAGCATGAAGAATACGAACAAGTTCAGGTAGCTGAAGAACCGACCGTAGCCTTCGTCATCGTGCATGTAGCCGACGGAATAGAGGTGGATCAGGAAGCTGATGCCGGAGACCACCAGGATGAAGATGCTGCTGAGCGGATCGATCACCAGCCCGAAGGGGACGCTCAGGGTCCCAGTGGTCATCCACTCGCCGTAGTTCAGCACCAGCCGGTGATCCGGCGCGCCGCGCATGGCGAAGAAGGCCGAGATGGAGAGGAGCAGCGACGCCAGCACGGTTCCGAGGGCCACGACCGTGACGGCCCGTTTGCCCAGGCGCCTGCCGAGGATCCCGTTGAAGGCCGCCCCGACGAGCGGAAGGATGGGAATGAGCCAGTAGTAAGCGTTCATCACACCCTCACTGCTTCAGGCTGGCGGCCCGGTCCGAGTCCGTGGTGTCCCGGTGGCGGTACAGGCCGATGATCAGCGCCAGGCCCACGGCTGCCTCGCAGGCGGCCACGGCGATGATGAAGAGGTAGAAGACCGTCCCCTGGAGATCCCCGCCCCTGTAGCGGGCGAAGGCCAGGAGCGCCACGTTGGCGGCATTCAGCATCAGCTCCACCCCCATGAACTGGAGGAGGAGCGTCCTGCGCAGGAGCACCGACGCCAGCCCGATGGCGAAGAGGAGGAGGGCCACCACCAGGTAACCCTGGAGGCCGCCGTGGAGGATCGCGTCCATGCCAGTCATCGTCCGTCCCTCACAGATTCCTCTTGGTCAGCGCAACCGCGCCGACCATGGCGGCCAGCAGCATCAGGCCCGCCACCTCAAAGCCCAGCAAGTGACCGGCGAACAGCACGGCCCCGACGCCCTCCAGGGTTGTGCCCCGCGGCAGCGCTGCTCCCTGGACCGCGAGCTGCTGCACGCCCCTCGAGGCCAGGACCAGCTTCACGGCCCCCACGCCCAGCGCCAGGGAAAGGGCCACGGACAGCCACCGCTGGATCGGATGGGGCGTCTCCGCCGGCTCCTCCTCGTGGCTGTTGAGCATCATGATCACGAAGAGGACCAGCACCAGGATGGCACCGGTGTAGACGATGATCTGGAGAGCTGCCGCCACGGGGTTCGCGAGCAGCACGAAGAGGCCGGCCACCCCGAAGAAGGCCGCGACCATGCAGAGGCCGGCGACGATGATGTTCCTCTGGAGCAGCATGCCCAGGGCGCCGAGGAGGGTGATGAGGGCGAAGACCAGGAACATGGCGCCTCCTTACATCGCGAGGACGCGGCGGGGGACGGAAGGCGTGGGATCCTCGCTGATCCGCGCCTTGCCGTCGGCCTCGGCATAGGTGTTCATGAGGTCCCACTTGCCGAACTGCATGGACAGGCGGTCGTAGGCCGCCACCTCGTAGTCGTTCCGGAGCCAGATGGCGTCCTTGGGGCAGGCCTCCTCGCACATGCCGCAGTAGATGCACCGGAGCATGTCGATCTTGAAGACCTTGGGCCGCTTCTCCTCGAAGCCCTGGGTGAAGTTCAGGTCGCTGAACTCCTCGGCCTCGATGCTGATGCACCGGGCGGGACAGGCCTCGGCGCACATGAAGCAGGCCACGCACTTGATGGCTCCGTCCTCGAAGCGCTTCAGCTCGTGCAGGCCCCGGTAGCCCGTCGGCATCTCCTTCTTCATGTCCGGGTACTGGATGGTGTAGCGCTTGGACGTGGGCGTGAAGAGCTGCTTGATGAAGTGGTTGAACGTGATGCCCATTCCCTTCAGGACGGGCCAGACGTAGGTGCGGTCCAGCCAGCCCAGCTCGACCTTCTTGACGACGACACCCATGTCCCTCTCCTCAGCGGCCGTGGCTCATGAGCCAGGCATGGACGACCAGGTTGACCATGGACAGCGGCAGCATGGCCTTCCAGCCCAGGTGCATCATCTGGTCGTAGCGGAAACGCGGCAGGGTCCAGCGGATCCAGACGAACACCCAGGCGAAGAACAGCAGCTTGACCAGGAAGCTAAGGACCGAAAGCATCACACCCGGATGGGCGACGAAGGGCACCTGCCATCCTCCGAAGAAGAGGGTCACCACCAGCGCGGAGGCCGTCATCATGTGGGCGTACTCCGCCAGGGCCAGCAGGCTGAACTTCATGCTTCCGTACTCGGTGTTGAACCCGGCCACGATCTCGCTCTCGCCCTCGGCGAAGTCGAAGGGGAGGCGGTTCGTCTCGGCGAACACGCAGGTGAAGAAGACGATGAAGCCGAGGAACTGGGGTACGACGTTCCAGTGCCACGGCTGACTGCCCTGGGCGGCGATGATCTGGGCGGGATCGTACCCGCCGGTGGTCATGAAGATGGAAACCACCGCCAGGCTCATGCCGATCTCGTAGCTCACCATGGCCGCCGAGGCCCGCATGCCGCCGAGGATGGCCCACTTGTTGTTGCTGGACCAGGCCGCCACCAGCACCCCGTAGACCGCGAGGCCGCCGATGGCCATGGGATAGAGCATGCCCATGCCGTTGCCGGGATCGAGCACGGAGAGGTGGTAGACGTGGCCGCCGCTCACGAAGTCCCGGCCGAAGGGGATCACGGCGAAGCCCAGCATGGCGGGAACGAAGGCCAGGAAGGGGGCGAGCCAGAACAGCCGCTTGTTCACGTCATGGGGCTCCAGGTCCTCCTTGAAGAAGAACTTGATGCCGTCCGCCAGGAGCTGGGCCAGCCCGATGATGCGGATCCTCCCGAACAGCGCGGCCCGGTTGGGCCCGATGCGGTCCTGGATCATGGCGGATCCCCGGCGCTCCACCCAGGTCCACACGGAGGCCAGGAGCATGACGGCGCTGAAGACGATGACGACCTTCACCACCATCCAGGCGAGGGCGGGGGAGGTATGCAGCAGGCTCGCAAGGGTGTCCATGGGCGGCTTCCCGGCAGGGCCTCCCTCAGGGAAGCCCGATCCTTCGAGCCTACCAGAGCCCCAGCCTTCCCGACACGGAGGGAAACAACGCGGGCGGCCCCGGAGCGGCCCCGCCCGGGAGGCCGCGCCCGCTGCCAGCGGCCTGGGAGGATGCCCTGCCTACCGGAGTCTTCCAGGCGCGGTCCAGGTCACGGCCGGGCTTCGAGCCTGGCCCAGCTGTCCTTCAGTCCCACGGTCCGGTTGAACACCGGTGCCCCCGGACGGCCATCCGGGTCCGCGCAGAAGTAGCCCAGGCGCTCGAACTGGAAGCGCGAACCCGGCTCCGCCACAGCCAGGGCCGGCTCCAGGATCGCCTCGATCCCCTGGAGCGAGGCGGGGTTGAGCGTATCCCGCCAGTCGCCGCCCTCGGGCACGTCCATGGGGTCCTCGGCGGTGAACAGCCGGTCGTACAGTCGGACCTCGGCCCGGATGGCCTCCTTCACCGGGATCCACTGCAGGGTGCCCTTGACCTTCCGGCCATCGGGCGCGTCGCCTCCAAGGGATCCGGGATCCCAGGTGCAGCGGAGCTCCACCACCGCGCCCGAGGCGTCCTTGACCACCTCCCGGCAGGTGACCAGACAGGCGCGGCGAAGCCGGACCTCGGCCCCCGGCGCCAGCCGGAACCACTTCCTGGCGGGCACCTCCATGAAGTCGTCCCGCTCGATGTAGAGTTCCCGGCGCAGCACCATGGGGCGGGTCCCGAAGGAGGGATCGTCGGGATGGTTCGGCATCTCGATGACGTGCGCCTCGTCCTCGGCCATGTTCGTGATGACGAGCTTCAGGGGGTTGAGCACCGCGAGCCGCCGCGGCGCCTTGGCCTCCAGATCCTCGCGGATGCAGGCCTCCAGGAGGCCCACGTCAATGACGGTGTCCCGCTTGGCCACGCCCACCCGCTCCGCGAAGGCCCTCAGGCTCTCGGGCGTGTAGCCCCGGCGACGAAGCCCGCTGATGGTGGGCATGCGGGGATCGTCCCAGCCCTTGACGTGGCCCTCCTGCACCAGCAGCAGCAGGCGCCGCTTGCTCATCACGGTGTAGGTGAGGTTGAGGCGGGCGAACTCGATCTGGCGCGGCAGGGGGCGTTGGAAGAACCGGCCCTCCACGTCCTGCTCCAGGAACCAGTCGTAGAGGGGTCGGTGGTCCTCGAATTCCAGGGTGCAGATGGAATGGGTGATGGTCTCAAGGGCGTCGGACACCCCGTGGGCGTAGTCGTACATCGGGTAGATGCACCAGGTATCGCCCGTACGGTGGTGGTGGGACCGGCGGATGCGGTACATGAGCGGATCCCGCATGTTCATGTTGCCGCTGGCCATGTCTATCCGCGCCCGCAGCACCCGGGAGCCGTCTGGGAACTCGCCCGCCCTCATGCGCCGGAACAGGTCGAGGTTCTCCTCGGGCCTGCGGTTCCGGTAGGGGCTCTCCTTGCCCGGCACGTGGAAGTTGCCGCGGTACTCGCGGATTTCGGCCTCCGACAGGTCGCAGACGTAGGCCTTGCCCTGCCCGATGAGGTACTCCGCGTAGTCGTAGAGGAAGGGGAAGTAGTCCGAGGCGTAGTGCTCGCCCTTCCAGTCGAACCCGAGCCAGCGGACATCCTCGCGGATGGAATCCACGTACTCCACGTCCTCCTTCACCGGGTTCGTGTCGTCGAAGCGAAGGTTCGTGGCGCCGCCGTACTTGGCCGCCAGCCCGAAATTCAGGCAGATGCTCTTGGCGTGCCCGATATGGAGGTAGCCGTTCGGCTCCGGCGGGAAGCGCGTGAGCACGCGGCCCCCGTGCTTGCCCGAGGCGCGATCCGCCTCCACGATCTCCTCGATGAAGTGGAGGCTGCGGGATTCTGTGGGGCTGGCATCGTCGGACATGGGCACTCGCGGGTGATCCACCTTCAAGATACCCGGTCTCCCGCGGGCGTGCCGACGGGCCTACTGGTCCCGTCCCCGGTCCAGGGTCCACCAGGGGCAGGTGTTCTGCTCGGAGACCATGAACCCCTTCTGCATCCGGGAGATGCGCCGGAAGCGGGTCCCCACCGCGGTGTGGAAGCCCGTGGTCACCTCCTCCGGCCCCGAGCGGACGCCGAAGAAGAAGTCGGACTGTTCCAGCCCCAGCCGCAGCACCATCTCCTGTAGGGCCTCCCGGGGATCAACCTCGGAGGGAATGCCCTGGATGACCTGCACCGTATCCCCCGCGATGATCGTCGGGGCATAGCCCTCCGTGCCCTGGTCCTCCAGCACCGCCAGGGTGATGTCGGTGAATTCCTGGAGGTCCATCAGAGCCAGGGCTCCAGGCGGGCCGCGACCTCGTCCCGGCCCACCAGCATGAGGGTGTCGAAGATGCCCGGGCTCACGGGCTTCCCGCAGAGGGCCACGCGGAGGGCCTGGGCTAGGTCTTTCGTCTTGAGGCCATGCTTCGCGAGGATGGCGTTGAAGCCCGCTTCCAGCCCGGCATGGGTGTAGTCGGCAAGACCTCGCACTTCCGCCAGGGCGGGCTTCACGGCAGGGGTCAGGAACTTCTCCGCGGCCTTCTCGTTGAAGGCGGCGGGACGCTCGAAGGCGAAACGCAGGGCCTCGGCCATCTCCACGAGGGACTTCCCCTTCTGCGTCGCCTGGATGGCCCGGCGCTTGAAGTCGTCGGACCTGCCGACCCAGGCCACCGGCATGAAGGGCCGGAGGTGGGGCTCCAGCTCCTCCCAGGAGGCCCGCTGGATCAGCTTCTGGTTCATCCACTCCAGCTTGTCCATGTCGAAGCGGGCCGCGCTCTTCTGGCAGTCCCCCAGGTCGAAGAGCTGGATCATCTGCTCGTCCGTGAGGATCTCCTCCTCGGCGGTCTCTACGGCCCTGCCGGCGATCTTCGGCGTCCAGGAGAGGCGGGCCAGGGCCAGGCGCACGGCGGAGGGCAGCAGGCCCATGGCCTGGTACTCCGTGATGCTGGTGGCCCCGTGCCGCTTGCTCAGCTTCGCGCCGTCCTTCCCGAGGATCATGGGCACGTGGGCGAAGGCGGGCAGCTCGTAGCCCAGGGCGCGGAAGAGCGGGATCTGCTTGGGCGTGTTGTTCAGGTGGTCGTCGCCCCGGATGACGTGGGTGACCTCCATGTGCGTGTCGTCCACCACCACGCAGAAGTTGTAGGTGGGCACGCCGATCTCGCCCGGCGCCTCGCCGGTGCGGGCGATGATCCAGTCGTCCAGGCTCTCGGCCGGGAAGCGGGTCTCGCCCTTGATGAGGTCGTCCACGACGATGTCACCAGCCGTCGGCATGCGGAACCGGATGGCGCAGGGCAGGCTCGCGTTGTGGTGCGCGTCGGCGCAGCCCTTCCCGGCATCCATCCCGCGGTTGTACTGGAACACCTTCCCGGCCGCCTCCACGGCCTTCCGGCGCGCCTCGAGCACCTCCTTGGAGCAGCGGCATCGGTAGGCGAGGCCCCTGTCCAGCAGCTCCTGGATCTTGGCCCGGTAGAGGTCCATCCGCTGCATCTGCCGGTAGGGCCCATGGGGGCCCTTCCACGCCCCGGGATCGCCCACGACGGGACCCTCGTCCCAGTCCAGGCCGCACCAGGCCATGCCCTCCTCGATGATGCGGATGTTGTCGTCGGTGCTGCGGGAGAGGTCCGTGTCCTCGATGCGCAGGATGAAGCGTCCCCCATGCCTCCGGGCGTAGAGCCAGCAGAAGAGCGCCGTGCGGACGCCCCCGATGTGGAGCATGCCCGTGGGGGACGGGGCGAAACGGGTGACGACCTGGCGGGACATAGACGGGCCTCGGATCAAGGTTCCAGTGTGCCCCAAGCCCGCGGGCTTCGTCCGCGCCTTTGCGGCCCGGCCCGGAACCGGTCTACTTGAGGTACAGCTTCAGCTTGATTTCCACCGGGGCATCGCCGCTGAACAGGCTCCGATCCAGCACCACGGGCACCTCGACCACGCTGCTGTGGGGCATGTGGGGCTGGACCGCCCCATGGGCGGCTTCCGCCTCGGCCGGGATCTCCTCGATCTCCTCCAGCAGCTCGCCCGCGGAGAGTTCCTCCACCTCGAGGGGCTCCGTGTGGTCCGGCGGGCGTTGGATCCGGGGCGGCGCGAGCAGCGCGGGCTCCTCCACGACACCGCCGCCGTACTTCTCCGCGAGGTGCTTGAGCACCAGCCGGGCCACCCCCGAGAGCGTCTCCTTCACGCCCTCACCCCGCATCGCGCAGGCCTCGAAGGTGGGCACGCCGAACAGGTTGATCTCCTGCTCCAGGGCGGCCACGGGGAGGGCGTTGGGAGTGTCGCGCTTGTTCCACTGGATCACGTGGGGGATCCGCTCCAGCTCCACGCCCTGCTCCTTCAGGTTGGCGATGAGGTTCTGGAAGCTCTCCTTGTTGCTCTCCAGGGCCGGGGCCTGGGAGTCGGCCACGAAGACCACGGCATCCGCGCCCCGGAGCACCAGCTTGCGGGTGGCGTCGTAGAACACCTGGCCCGGCACCGTGTAGAGCTGGATGCGGGTCTTCATGCCCCGGATCGTGCCCAGCTCGATGGGCAGGAAGTCGAAGAAGAGGGTGCGGTCCGTCTGGGTGGCCAGAGAGAGCATCTTGCCCCGCCCGTCCTGGGGCAGGGTGTCGTAGATGTGCTGGAGGTTGGTGGTCTTGCCGCAGAGGCCGGGGCCGTAGTAGACGATCTTGGCCGTCAGCTCCTTCGTGGCTGCATTGAAGAGCACCATGCCCCCTCCACCCGGCGCGGGAATACCCGCAGGTTGGCGGGTCCCCCCCGGGTCGTCAAGAAAGAACCGGCGCCCGGGCTTCTTCCGCCCACGCTGGATCCGCCGGGATGAGATACACTTCCGGCCATCCCTTCCCTCCCGAGGTGGCCATGGCCAAGCTGCTCGTGCATGAGAGTGCAGGCGTCCGCGAGTTCGAGATCGTGGACAACGAGGTCCACATGGGCCGAGAGCTGGACAACACCCTCCGGCTCCCGGACCCCAGCATCAGCCGCCACCACTGCGTGATCCGCAAGTCCGGCGACGGCTACGAGATCCAGGACCTCCAGAGCAGCAACGGCGTCCTGGAGAACGGCACCCGCATCCAGACCGGCCCCCTCCAGCACGGGGACCGCATCACCCTGGGCCAGGTCCAGCTCACCTTCCAGGACCCGCGGCCCGAACCCGAGCCCACCGTGGCCCTCGCCCGTGAATCGGTCCCGGCGCCCCCCATGGGCACGGTCCGCATGTCCGCGGCGGACCTGGCGGCGATCCACGGCCAGGGCACCCCTGCGGGACAGCCGGCCCCCGATGCCGCCCCGCCGGCCCCGGAGCCCCCGCCTTCTCCGGTACCCCCGGCGAAGGCCCCCGAGTTCAGCCACTTCACGCACGCCGGCACCCAGGTCAACCCCGCGCCGGGCTTTCTCCAGCCGTACCTCCCGCCCCTTCCGGACGATGCCCAGCCCACGGGCGAGCGGGGGGACTTCCTCTCACGGCTGCTGGCCGTCCTCATTGATGCAGCGCCGCTGGTGGCGCTCTGGGTGGTCATCTACTTTCTCGAGCATGTGCTCTTCCTCATCCTGGGTCCGGGCGCCTGCCTGGTGGCCGTCCTTATCGGCCTGATCCAGCTGATCGTGGGCATCGGCTACAGCTGGTTCTTCATTCCCTGGTGCTGGATCAAGTTCGGCGCCAGCCCCGGCAAGAAGCTGATGAAACTCCGCGTGGTGCCGGAAGCCGATCCCACAGGACGCATCGATGTGAACACCGCCGTTCTTCGGCTGGTGGGGTACCTGGTGAACGGGGTGCTTTTGGGACTGCCCTACCTGATGATCCTCGGCGGAGAGCGCAAGGGGCTCCAGGACATCCTCTCCAAATCCCTGGTCATCAAGGTGGACCGGTAACGCAGCCTCCCGGCCCGGAGAACGCCCATGAACAACGAACAAGAACCCGGTCGTGCCAAGGCGCTCAACCTGCTGTCAGGCCCCGCCATCGCCCTGATGATCACGGCCGGGCTGGGCATCTTCTTGCAGCTCCTTTCCATTGCGAGACACCTCTTCGGCATGGTTGCCATGCCCATGCTGACCGATGATCTGGGCCAGGGCGCGCGGTGGGTGGGCCTGATGGTCGGCCCGATCGGCCTCGTCACGGCGTTCGTAGCCCTGGCCATCGGCGTGGTGGTGCTGATGGGGGCGCTCAAGATGAAGGATGGCCGCAGCTACGGGTTTGCTCTGGCCGCCACCATCCTCGCCATGGTGCCCTGCATCTCCCCCTGCTGCTGCCTCGGACTTCCATTCGGGATCTGGGCCCTGGTCGTGCTCCTGAAGCCCGACGTCAAGGCGGCGTTCCTCCCCTAGGCGAGCATGCCACCCCCCCCCGAGAACCGCCTCCCCGAGAGCTCCCCCCGCTCCCGGAGCGCGGTTCTCGTGGCGTGGATCTGCGCCGCGCTCCTGGGCCTGAGCTGGCTGCTTCCGGCGGATGGCGTGCCCAGGTTCCTTCCCGGACTGGACACCTGCGCCTTCCACGCCGCCACGGGCCTGCCCTGTCCCGGATGCGGCCTCACCCGTGCCTTCATCGCCCTCTCCCATGGCCGATTCCACACAGCCTGGACCCTGCACCCCTTCGCCTACCCCCTGTACGCCTGCTGCCTCGCCGGACTCGGTTCTCCCTGGCTGCTGCGCCGATATCCGGCCCTCTCCGGCCCGCATGCTGCCTGGGCGCTCCGATGGGCCGCCGCCACGTTTCTGGCGGCCATGATGGTTTTCGGCACCTGGCGGATGATCCAGGTCCTCCACCATCCCTCCCCGCTCTGGAGCCAGCGATGATCCTCACCGGCCGGCAGATCCAGACCTACCGAGCCGAGGGCCGGATCCGATTGGACCCCTGGAATGAGGCCCAACTCAATCCCAACAGCTACAACCTGCGCCTCGGCGAGGATCTGGCGGTCTATACCAGCCGCGAGTTGGACATGGCCCAGCCGAATGGCATCACGTTCCTGAAGATCCCACCCGAGGGCCTCCTGCTGGAACCGGGCCGCCTCTACCTTGGCCGGACCCTGGAATACACCGAGACCCACGGCCTGGTGCCCATGCTGGAGGGGCGCAGCAGCGTGGGGCGCCTGGGCCTCTTCGTGCACGTCACCGCAGGCTTCGGCGACATCGGATTCTGCGGCTACTGGACCCTGGAGATCAGCTGCATCCAGCCCGTGCGCATCTACGCCGGCGTGGCCATCTGCCAGATCTTCTACCATACCGTCAGCGGCGCATACGACAACTACGAACTCGGAAAGTACCAGCGCAATTCCGGCATTCAGCCCTCGATGCTGTGGAAGGATTTCACCAAGGACTAGAACGGCCACGGACAACGGTGCCTCTGCGCCGAATGTCCGTGACCAGATGCAGGATGCCGGACAGCCTACGCCGGCTGGCTGCCCATGGTCCTGTTGAATCCGGCGACCTTCACCCACCAGATGATGAAGCACACGAGGGCGGTGGGACCGGCCAGGAGACTGACGATCGGTATGATGGCACAGCAGTTGGCGATGCAGGTGATGAGGCCGAACGTATAGCCGGCGTCATCCACCTGCACACCTCGCGCCGCCGCCCAGTTCCGGATGGCATCCGAGACGTGTTTCACCACGAAGAAGTGCCACACCAGGTTGAACAGGGGGATGAGCAGGAGCCAGGCCATGGCAGGCTCCAGCTTCCGATGCTGCGGGCCAGCGAGGGTCAGGGCCTTCTGCATGCTCAGGATGTAGAAGATGGCCACCACGAGGGTGAGGGCGGCCGTGATCAGGGCGAAGATGAGGCACCCTCCGGCCAGCAGGCCGGCGAACGGTGCGAAATCGGCATTGGGCATGGGACCTCCTGGGATCGAAGCCCCCCGGGGGGGGCAGGACGAACGATGGGGGTGCGAGGCAGGCACGAGCTTAGGCCCGCACATGCTGGTACACAAGCGCCCCGGCCCGGGTCTCACGCGAAAAAAGCGCCCGGCCAGGGGCCGGGCGCAGAAGCGGGCGGGGCGGGGGCCTACTGGGCCGCGAGGGTCCCCACGGTCACGGTGATGGGGCTGATGGCGTTGCCGGTCTTGACGGTGCCGTCC
>DAIDKC010000318.1 GCA_027451045.1 Holophagaceae bacterium
AAGGCTCCTGCTGCATGTGGCCAAGTTTATTGGCAGCATGACCTCTAAGCTTGTCGATCAGTTGGTTGATGATCTCGTCGAAAGTCATGGGAATCTCCTTGTGGCCTAACTAAGAATTAGACGACATGGGATGGGGAGGGATTGGGCCTGGGTTTGGTGGGGTGGGGCCAGGAAGTCCCAGAAAAACTGGAGAGCACGGTGGACGGGGGGAATAGGCAAACCTAAAATCGGGCGGATGGAACCTGCTGCTGGAGGGGGTCGGGTGCGGCTGCTGGATCAGCTGCGGGAGGCGTTGCGGGTGCGCCACTACAGTCTGCGCACGGAGGGGGCGTACGTGGACTGGGCGCGGCGCTACATCCTGTTCCATGGGAAGCGGCATCCGTTGGAGTTGGGGGCTGCGGAGGTCCAGTCATTCTTGACCCACCTGGCGGTGGAGCGCAAGGTGTCGGCCTCGACCCAGAATCAGGCGAAGGCGGCCCTGCTCTTCCTCTACCGGCAGGTGCTGGAGGTGGAACTGCCCTGGCTGGACGAGGTGGTGCAGGCCCGGGAGCGCCGGCGGCTGCCGGTGGTGCTGACCCAGGGGGAGGTGCGCAGCCTCCTGGACCAGATGGACGGCACCATGGGCCTGCTGGCCGCGCTGCTCTACGGGACCGGACTCCGCCTGATGGAGGGCCTGCGCTTGCGGGTGAAGGATCTGGACTTCCACGGCCATCAGGTGACAGTGCGCGGGGGGAAGGGCGATAAGGACCGGCTGACCATGCTGCCGGAGCGGTTGGAGGGGCCCCTGAGGGCCCATCTGGAGAAGGTGCGGAAACTCCACGCACGGGACCTGGAGGACGGCTTCGGCGACGTCTGGCTGCCGGACGCCCTGGCCGCCAAGTACCCCGGGGCGGCCCGCCAGTGGGGATGGCAGTGGGTCTTCCCTTCGGCGGTCCGGGGGGTGGACCCCCGCACGGGCGAGACCCGGCGGCACCATCTCTATCCGGAGAGTGTCCAGCGGGCTGTCCGGGAGGCGGCCCGGCGGGCGGAACTGGACAAGCCTGTGACGCCTCACGTCCTGCGCCACAGCTTTGCGACCCACCTCCTGGCCTCCGGCCACGACATCCGGACGGTCCAGGAACTGCTGGGGCACGCGGACGTGGAGACGACCATGATCTACACCCACGTGCTGAACCGCGGCGGGTGGGGGGTCGCGAGCCCCCTGGACGGCCTGTAGCGGAGGCAGCTGGAGCCGGTTTCGGGTCGAGCCGTCGCGGCGCCCTCTGGAGTACCGCATGCGCAGGATCGTCGAGGCCGAGGCCATCAGCCTGGATGGCGTCATTCAAGGCCCCGGCGGTCCTGATGGGCTACGTGCTGGCCCCGGGTGGGGCCCCGCCCCTGGCCGATGCGGTTCGTGCCCTCGAGCACCAGGACGGGCCCAATCTGCCGACGCCCGGGAGCGGTGACAGGGTTCGCCGACTGCTCGCAGCGGGGCTGGTGGACAAGCTCCGGCTCCTGATCCACCCCATCGTGCTGGGACCGGGCAGGCGCCCGTTCAGCGAGGAGGCCCAGCCCCCGGCCTTTCCCCGGCGCACGTGAGGGTCACGCCCAGGGGTGTGCTGCTGATCCGCTAGGTCCGTAGCGGAGCGGTTCGCACCGGGACGCTGGAATCCCGATGACCTGCCCCGGCCCCGGGGCGCTGCGAAGGCTCCCCCGGAGCCTTCCCGCTCGGGCCTACCGGGCCGCCGGTGTTTCTCGCTGGTCCGATTCCCCGCCCGTCCCGGCATCTGGTGCGCCCAGCTGGATTCGAACCAGCGACCTGCGGCTTAGAAGGCCGCTGCTCTGTCCACCTGAGCTATGGGCGCTCGGGCGCTCCATTCTAGCGGCTCGGCTCGAGGTCCAGCAGGCGCACGGCGTAACGGGGATGTTCGAAGGGCTGGTTCTCGGGAAACCGCGCGAAGAGCCATCCGCGGTAGAGCTGCCGCCCCTGCTCCGTGATGAGGACCTTGGCCGCGGGGTTGCGCGGCAGGTCGCTCCGGGAGGTGATGACGCCGTTGTCCAGGGTGAAGTCCGGGACGAGGGCCAGGATCCGGAAGGTGAGATCCCCGCCCGGCAGGGTGAAATCCTGCCCCGCATGCACGATGTAGGTGCTCTCCTGGCGAGCGGAGAGGTCTATCACGCCGATCTTCATGGCGGTCCAGCGGGAGCGCACCGCGGGAGCGAGCTGGAGCGCGGGGCCGGTGCCCGGGAGGTCGGCAGGGGCTCCGGGCGTCGGGCCGGGAGCGATGGGTGCCGCGACCACCAGGTCCCTGTCCGCGCGGCTCCGGCATCCGGGCAGCAGCAGGGCCAGCACGGCAAGGCCCCCCAGGCGCCAGAGGCCGCCGCGAGGACTCCCTCCCGAGGGAGGCTGCTGGATTGGATCTTCGGATTCTGGCATGGAAGGCGTCCACCCCCCTGTCTGGACAAGCGCGGGGACGGCCCGGTGCCGCAGGAAGGGCGTCCCGCCTTCAAGTCTAGTCCGGGATCCCCGTTTCCAGGCAAGGGCCCTCGACCTCCTTGTGCAGGGGCTGCGCGTGCAATCCCGGGGCTTTTGAAGGATCCTTGCTGGGATGACCACGCCTGCCCGACGCACCTGCCCGAGCTGCCAGACGCCGCTGTCCCCCCTGGCGGCGGAATGTCCGGAATGCGGTCTGGCCCTGGCCCCGCCGCAGGCCGGGCGCCCCATGCTCTTCCAGGCCTCGGCCCTCGCCCAGGTCCGCTTCGACCCGCCCCCCCGGGCGCTGACCTCCCCGGCCCTGGGGCGCGTGGCCCCCGTGGCGGTCGAGGTCGCCTTGCATGAACTGCAGCCCGTCCCGCAGCCCGTGCGCGGCGGGGTGGAGCCGGCCATGCTGCCCGCGGAGCCCGCCGACTCCGTGGCCAGCTTCTGGCCCCTGGTGAAGGTGGAGTGCCTGGAGGCTTGCCTGCTCCTCCTCGTGCTCGCCGGCGCGGTGGGCCTGCCCGCCTGGGTCCTGGGGGTGCCTCCCCTCCGCCTGCTGGTGCGGGCCTGGCCCTTCACGCTCCCCTACCTCCTGGCGGTGGCGTGGCTCTTCTTCATGGCCCCGCTGGTCATGACGGGACAGTCCCCCCTCATGGGCCGGTTCGGGGTCGCCCTGGCCGAGGAGCTGCCGGAGCGGAGGATGGCCTTCTCCCTGGTCCACCTGGTGTCGGTGGCCTGCTTCCCCCTGAGCTTCCTGTGCATGGTGCTCAGCCCGCGCCACCAGACCCTGGCCGAACTGCTCAGCGGCCAGGACCTTCTCGCCCGCCCGCTGGAACGGCTGCGGTAGCTACTCCGGCACGGCCTCCAGGTGGTAGGGGATGGAGATCACCACCGTCTTGGGCTTGAGGAACAGCACGGCCTTGATGCGCCAGGCGGTCTGGTTGTGCAGCAGGGTTTCCCACCAGTGGCGGGTCACGAACTCGGGGAGGATCACCGTGAAGGTGTACTCCGGCTCGTTCATCCGCATGCGGTCGAGATCCTCCACGATGGGCTCGATGATCTTCCGGTAGGGGCTGCGGAGCACCCGCAGGGGGATGCCCTCGCAGTAGGCCGGCCAGTCCGCCTGGAGCTTCACCAGGGCCGCGCTGTCCCGCCCGTTCTCGTCGGGGAAATCCACCGTGCGGGCCTCGATCTCCCCGTGCTCCGCGATGGCCTTGGCATAGTTCAGGGCCTGCACCACGCCGGAATGGATGCCGGAGACGAGCACCACCACGCGGTTCTTGCGCGT
The DNA here is from genome assembly GCA_027451045.1 of Holophagaceae bacterium. Classification (GTDB taxonomy): domain Bacteria; phylum Acidobacteriota; class Holophagae; order Holophagales; family Holophagaceae; genus Geothrix. The sequence continues at coordinate 3,744 of DAIDKC010000318.1, forward strand.
CGCGATGAAATTGGTCCGGCTGGCGGCCAGGATGGACTTCACCCGGATGTAGTGCCGGTGGATGTTCAGGAAGGTGGCCACCATCAGGGGGACCAGCAGGGCCACGATCCAGGCCCCGTGGGCGAACCGCGTGGTGGTGATGACCAGCAGGACGAGCAGGGTGGTGAGCGCGCCCAGGCCGTTGATGACGGCCTTCAGCCGCCAGTGGCGGCCCTTGTGGCGGAGCCAGTGGCGCACCATGCCGGTCTGGCTCAGGGTGAAGCCCAGGAACACCCCCACCGCGTAGAGGGGCAGCAGATGGTCCTCCTTGGCCCCGAACAGGAAGACCAGGACCCCGGCCGCCGCCGAGAGGATGAGGATGCCGTTGGAGAAGACCAGCCGGTCCCCCTGGCTCGAGAACTGCCTGGGGAGGAAGCCGTCCCGGGCCTGGATGGCCGCCAGGCGGGGGAAGTCGGCGTAGGCCGTGTTGGCGGCCAGGGCCAGGATGGCCATGGTGAAGCCCGTGAGGAGCAGGTAGCCCAGATGGCCGGGGCCCTGCCCCGAGCGTCCCAGGATCGCGTGGGCCAGCTGGGAGAGCAGGGTCTCGGGGGCGTCCGGGCTGTAGGTCAGGCCGTAGTGGTTGGTCAGGTAGGTGATGCCCAGGAACATGGTGCCAAGGAGGCCCACCATCCACGTCATGGTCTTGGAGGCGTTGTTGGACACGGGCTCCCGGAAGGCCTGGACGCCATTGCTGATGGCCTCCACGCCGGTCAGGGCGGTGCAGCCGGCGCTGTAGGCCCGCGCGAACAGCCAGACGGCCACCCAGCGGCTGAGGCCCCGCACGGGCGGCGCGGCGAAATGGACGGCCGGCTGGTGCCGCACGAGGACCTCCCAGAACCCCATGGCCAGGAGGCCGAGCACGCAGGTCACGAAGCCGTAGGTGGGAACGGAGAAGATGGCCCCGCTCTCCCGCACACCCCGCAGGTTCACCAGGGCCACGAAGGCGATGAGGCCCTCGGCCAGGAAGACCCGGTGGGGCTCCATGGCGGGAAAGGCGGAGGTGATGGCGGAGACGCCCGCGGAGATGGAGACGGCCACCGTCAGGATGTAGTCAATGAGGAGGGAGGCGCCTGCGGTCTGCGCCGCCAGTTCACCCAGGTTGTCCTTCGCCACCAGGTAGGCGCCCCCCCCGGAGGGGTAGGCGTGGATGGTCTGCCGGTAGCTGATGGTGAGGATCGCCAGGAGGCCCACGATCCCGAGGGCCACGTACCAGGACCATCCCAGCACCCCCGCCCCGAACAGGGCCACCGACAGGGTGAGGGGCGTCATGATCTCCTGGGTGCCGTAGGCCACGGAGGAGAGGGCATCCGAGCTGAACACCGCCAGGGCGATGGGATTGCTGATCCGGGTGTGATGAGCCTCTTCGCTCGCCAGGCGACGCCCGAGCAGGATCCGTTTGAGCTTCGACATGGACTCCCGTGCGTTCCGGCCAGGGGTGGGAAAAACCCTATTCTAGGACCGCTCGCAGGTGGTAGGGGATGGAGATCACCACCGTCTTGGGCTTGAGGACCAGCATGGCCCGGATGCGCCAGGCGGTCTGGTTGTGCAGCAGGTGCTCCCACCAGTGGGCCGTGACGAACTCGGGGATGATCACCGTGACGGTGTATTCCGGCTCGTTCAGGCGCATGCGGTCGAGCGCCTCGACGATGGGTTCCACGATCTTCCGGTAGGGGCTGCGGATCACGCGGAGGGGGATGCCCTCGCAGTACTTCGGCCAGTCCGCCTGGAGCTTCACCAGGGCCGCGCTGTCCCGCCCGTGCTCGTCGGGGAAATCCACCGTGAGGGCCTCGATCTCGCCGTGCTCCGCGATGGCCTTGGCATAGTTCAGGGCCTGCACCACGCCGGAATGGATGCCGGAGACGAGCACCACCACGCGGTTCCTCCGGGTCGCGATGAAATCGGTCCGGCTGGCGGCCAGGATGGACTTCACCCGGATGTAGTGCCGGTGGATGCGGAAGAAGGTGAACACCAGCAGGGGGACCAGCAGCACCACGACCCAGACGCCGTGGGTGAACTTGGTGGCGATGATCACGCCCATCACCAGGAAGGTCGTGAGCGCCCCCAGGCCGTTCACCAGGGCCTTCAGGCGCCAGCCCTTCCCCCGCTCCTTCCGCCAGTGGAAGACCATCCCCGTCTGGCTGATGGTGAAGCCGATGAAGACGCCCAGGGCATAGAGGTCCAGAAGATGGGTCTCATGCGCGTCGAAGAGCACGATCAGGAGTCCCGAGACGACGCTCAGGATGAGGATGCCATTGGAGAACACCAGGCGGTCCCCCTGGCTGGTGAACTGCCGGGGCAGGAAACCGTCCCTCGCATGGAGGGCGGCCAGGCGCGGGAAATCCGCGTACGAGGTGTTGGCGGCCAGGGCCAGGATGGCGGTGGTGAAGAGCTGCTGCGCGAGGTAGGCGGCGTGCCCCAGCCAGGAGGTCCCGTAGATCTTGCGGCCGAGCATGGAGAGGAGCGATTCGGCCATCGCATCGCTGTGGGCCAGGTGGTAGTGGTTGGAGAGGTAGGTGATGCCGAGGAACATGGTGCCCAGGAGCAGCACCATGGAGGTCATGGTCTTCGCGGCATTGCTGGAGACCGGGGCCCGGAAGGCGGTGACGCCGTTGCTGATGGCCTCCACGCCGGTCAGGGCGGTGCAACCGGCGGCATAGGCCCGGGCGAAGAGCCAGATGGCGGCCAGCTTCCCGAGCGCATCCACGTGGAGCATCTGGACCCTCACCGGCTCGATGAGCGCGCCGTCGGTGTGCGTGACGGCCCGCACCAGGCCGATGCCCACCATGGTGAGGATCAGGCAGACGAAGCCGTAGGTGGGGATCGCGAACACCGCGCCGCTCTCCTTGACGCCCCGGAGGTTCATGAGGGCGATGAAGGCGACGATGAGCAGCGCCATGGCCACCCGGTGGGGCTCCAACACCGGGAAGGCCGAGGTAATGGCCGTGACGCCCGCGGACACGGACACGGCCACTGTCAGGATGTAGTCAATGAGGAGCGAGGCCCCGGCAGTCTGGGCGGCCAGTTCGCCCAGGTTGTCCTTGGCCACCAGGTAGGCCCCTCCGCCGGACGGGTAGGCGTGGATGGTCTGCTTGTAGCTCACCATCAGGATCAGCAGGAGCGCGCTGATGCCGAGGGCGGCCCACCAGGACCAGAAGATGGCCCCCATGGCCATGGCGGCGGTGAGCCCGAGGCCCGGCGTCACCCGGCTGATGGTGTTCATGATGGCTTCCGTGCCGTAGGCCACGGAGGAGAGGGCATCCGAGCTGAACACCGCCAGGGCGACGGGATTGCTGATCTTGGTCTGGTGGGTCTCCTCGCTGCCAAGACGGCGACCCAGGAGGATGCGACGGAGGCTGGGCATGACCGATCCTCTCAGCGGGCCATCAGCCAGAGTCCCGCCAGCGTCGCCGCGAGCCCCACCAGGCGCGAGGGCTGGAGGTGCTCATGGAAGGCCAGGAAGGCCAGGAGGGCCACCAGCAGGAAGTTGGCGTTCATGATGCCCACCGCCACGGCGGTGCGGGCACCCCGGGCAAAGCTCTCGTTGACGCAGACCAGGGCCAGGGCCGTGAGCACCCCCGCGCCCAGTCCCCAGGCCACCCCCGAAGGCGAGGCGCCTGGGCGGCTCCGGCCCAGCCAGTAGCCCACCGCCAGGGGCAGTTCCCCCAGCACCACCCAGAAGAGCACCCCAGCGGAATCAAGCCCCCGCTGCCCGGCTCCCTTCATGCCGAGGTTGGCGAGCCCCATGAAGAGGAACGCCGCCAGCGCCCATAGCACCCACACTGTGGACCCCCCAGTCAAAGGGAACCATTATGGCCCCCTGCCCCACGGCGACAATCACCGATTCGGAGCCTGAAGCTCCTTCTCAAAGTCACCGGAGGGAAGCGTGATGGCCGTCACATACCGGGCCTCCGAGGCATCAAAGCCTGAGTCCCCCAATCAACAGGGGGCCTTGTCGGCGGAAACCCGCCCGGAGGCCACGGATGTCCCGATCCAACCCCACCCTCGCCACCCTTTTCGCCGCCGGCGCCTTCGTGGCGGCCAGCGCGGTCCCGGTCATGGCCGCCACCTCCCTCGCGCCCGCGCCGGGCACCCGCCTGGCTGAGGCCGGCTGCGGCTCCGCCCACCCCCAGGGCGCCAAGAACAGCAAGTGCGGCAAGAACTGCGCCTGCCACCAGTCGGGCAAGGCGGCCGCCTCCAAGAAGGGGACCAAGGACGCCTCCTGCGGCAAGGGGTCCTGCGGCAGCAAGAAGGGCTGAGGGGCCATGCCCTTCGCCGGCGTGGGCGTCGGGCTCAGGTCGCCGCACCTGGACCCGGTGGCGGCCCTCGACGCCGCGCCGGTGCCCTTCTGGGAGATCGCCCCGGAGAACGTGGTGGGCCTCGGCGGCGCTCGCCAGCGCAAGACCCTGGCCATCCTCGAACGGGACGATGTCCTCACCCACGGGCTTTCCATGTCCATGGGCGGCTTTGAGGCCTGGGCCCCCGAGGTGCTGGACCGCCTGGTGGCCTTCCTGAAGACCACCGGCACGCCCTGGCACTCCGAGCACCTCTGCTGGAGCAGCCACGGAGGCACCCACAGCCACGAGCTCCTGCCCCTTCCCTTCACCCGGGAGGCCGTCAAGCATACGGTGGCCCGGGTGAAGGGTCTCCAGGCGCGCCTGCCCGTGCCCTTCCTGCTGGAGAACATCAGCTACTACGCCGAGCTGGGCGCCTCCGAGATGAGCGAGCGGGACTTCCTCCTGGAGGTCCTGGAAGGGGCGGACTGCGGCTGGCTCCTGGACGTCAACAACGTCTACGTCAACAGCGTGAACCACGGGTTCGACCCCAGGGCCTGGCTCACCGGCATGCCCCTCCACCGCGTGGCGCAGATCCACATCGCCTGCCACACCTGGCTGCCGGAGGAAGGGGTCCTGCTCGACACCCACGGCGCCCCGGTCGCCGATCCGGTCCGGGACCTGCTGGCCTGGCTCCTGCCCCGCCTCGGGCGCCCCGTCCCGGTGCTCCTCGAGCGGGACCATGCCATCCCGGACCTGGAGGAGCTCCTGGCCGAACGCGCCTCTCTCCAGTCCCTCTACGACCGCGTCCTGGCCGGGGCGGCCCATGCCTGAGTCCCGTCTGGCCCGCCTCCAGGCCGCCGCCCTGGACCTTGCCCTCGATCCGGATCCCGGCGCCTTCGGGCGGGATCCGGAGGCCTGGGCTCATCTCCACCGCCTGTCCGCCCCGGATGGGGCCGCCCTCGCCCGCCACCAGACCGGCTGGACCCTCTACCGGAACCTGATCCGGACCACCCTGGGCGAGCCCCTGGAGGACGCCCTGCCCCTCACGAAGGCGCTCCTCGAGGCGGCCGGAGCCTGGGAGGCACTGCTCTCGGCCTTCCTGGCCAGCCGCCCGGCCCTGGCGCCCTACTACCGGGACATCCCGGCCTCCTTCGTGGCCTGGTTGGCGGACAGCGGCTGGGGCCAGGATCGCTGGCCCTGCCTGCTCCAGCTCGCCCACTACGAGGCCGTGGAGCTGGATGTGATGCGCGCCCCCGACGAGCCCCCGCCCCCGGACCTGGAACCGGAGCCCGCCCCCGACCGGGTGGCGGTGCTGGACCCCGCCGCCCGGAACCTGGCCTACGGCTACGCCGTGCAGCAGGCCACGGAGGCGGCCCCCGAGCCCCCTCCAGGCTGCGCCTGGCTCCTCTGCCACCGGGATCACGAGGGGGCCTTCCACGTCCTGGAGCTTACCCCCCACGTCTCCGCCCTCCTGGCCCGGAGCCAGGAGGGTCAGGCCCTGGGCCCGGCCCTGGAGGCGCTGGGCGCCGATCCCGGCGAGGCCTTCGCCCTGCTCCGCGACCTCCGCCAGCGCGGCGCGATCCTGGGGTTCCGGCCGACCTGAGACCGGCGTCAGGCCGGCCGCGCTCGGATCGCCTCCACCAGGTGCCGTTGGCCGGGGGCCAGCTCCCAGAGCCAACGTTCCACGTGGATCAGCGCCAAGCCCTGGCGCGAGAGGAGGCCCCGGACATCCACGCCGGCCAGGGCATCCCGGGCCTCCACGGGCGCCTCGCCGCCCCGGAGCTGGTCGGTCCAGGGATCGGCCCAGGGGCCCAGGACCAGCCGGCCGCTGCTGAAGACCACCGCCCGGTCGTGGACCAGCCAGAGTTCGGCTCCGCTGGCCGCCAGGACGGCCAGGAAGGCCGTCACGGTCCGGGCCGTCCAGGCCTCCAGGGCCTCCGCCAGGAGATCGGGACGCTCGGGATCCCCCAGCCAGGGGGAATCCGGCGCGAAGGTCGCCTCCACGGCGGACTCCGCCAGCACGCCGAACTGGCCCATGAGGTTGGCCGCCAGGATGGTCCCGGGCCGATGGGCGGCGATCCAGGCGGCCAGGGCGGCCGGATGAGGCCGCAGGGAGGGCAGCAGGCCCGCCAGGCGCCGGGCGGCGGTAGCCGGATCCCGCCGGCGCTTGGACCAGGGCTCCCGCACCGCGCGGTGGGCCGTGGCCTCCAGGTCGGCCATCGCCCCCGTGGCGTCCTCGAAGACCCAGGGCGCCCAGCGGCGGTGGCGCAGGAAGGTCCGGCCCCGGCTCCAGGGGTCCGCGTCCCAGCCCACCGTCGAGGCCGGCGCCAGATCCCAGGGCACTTCCAGGCCCGAGCCGGCTCCCAGTACCAGCACGGGCCGGGCGGGATCCGCGGCCTGCAGGCCTTGGCCCAGGAAGGCGCTGGCTCTGGCCAGGTGCGGCGCCCAGCCCGCCCGGTCCCGCGCCAGGAAGGCGCGCTGCTCGCGGCGCAGCAGGCGGGACAGGGGCTTGGACATGGCTCGATCCTACGGGAAACTGGAGGATCTGGAGGCCCGATGCCCCGTTTCTCGAAGCGCGCCGGCCGGGAGGTGCTGGACGGCCATCCCCGGCTCCCGGAGTGGATCACCAAGGAGCGGGTGAAGCTCGGCGACCTCCACGCCATGAAGAAGGACCTCCGGGCCTCGGAGCTGCACACGGTCTGCGAGGAGGCCCGCTGCCCCAACCGCACCCACTGCTTCACCCACGGCACGGCCACCTTCCTCCTCATGGGCGACGTCTGCACGCGCGCCTGCGGCTTCTGCAGCATCCAGAGCCTCGGCAATTCCCTTCACCATTGTGGTCTTGCCGGTGCCAAGTTCGCCGCGCAGCAACAGAAGTTGCGGAGGCTCAAGCAGGCGCACCAACT
>DAIDKC010000319.1 GCA_027451045.1 Holophagaceae bacterium
CCCCCCAGATGGCCACGGACGTGCGCTGGGTTCCGCCCGTGCTCCGTTTCACTTTCCCTGCCAATGTCAGGCAGACGGCTCAGGATCTGGAGCGTGAGCAGGGCAATCCCCATCTCGTCGCGGCGCTCGCCTCGGTCTTCCCGGGCCTGGCCTCCGTGGAGGTCCATTTCGAGGGACTGCCGGAGGCGACCGCGGCCGAGCGGCCCGAGGACCGCCTCCGCCGTGAACCCGGCTTCCAGGCCCTGCTCCGGATGAGTGGCGGCGAGGTGCTGGAGATCCGCAAGGAGCAGTGATCAGCCGCCGGAGACCGGCGGCATGAGGGCCACCTCGTCCCCGTCCTGCAGCGGCGTCTCCGGCCCCGCGAAGCCCAGGTTCACCGCCAGCAGGGCGTCCTTGGGCAGCGGGGCGAAGCGGGGATCCGCCAGCAGGTCGCCCAGGGTCGCGGCCCAGGGCACCTCCAGCTCCTCGAAACCCAGCAGGGCACGGTAGCGGGCGAAGCACTTCACGGTGATCATGGCGCTCCTTCCTGCTAGCGGGGACTCCAGGTGTGCCGGATCTCCCCGCTCGGATTGACGCCGGACTGGCCGCTCTGGCTCACGCCGAGCTGGAGGACGTACCCTCCGAAGCGCCACTCGACCTGGCCGGAGGTGATGTTCAGTTCCGCGCTCTTCTGGTGGGAGACCACGAAGGCGCTGCGCTGCCCGAACAGGTTGATGCTCTTGCCCAGGGTGACGTCGGTTTCGGTGGTGCCCAGGGAACTCGTGCGGACGGCCACGTTCACGCGGTCCAGCCCGAGGGTGCGCCTGAGCTGGTCCTGGAAGGGGGCGAAGGCCAGGGTCGAGAGGAGCCCCGCGCTGGCGCTGGCCAGCCCCGAGGTGAGGGTCCCCTGGGTGCTGGTGGTGGCTCCCGTGCCGACGCTGGAGGCATTGCCCGGATTGATGAGGATGGCCACGATCTCGTCCTGGCGGAGCGTGGGGGTGGAACTGGGCACGATGTCCAGGTTGCCGAGGGTCCCGTGGATGTCCAGGTTCACCGTGTACCCGGGGATGGACGTGACGCTCCCCCGCATCGAGATGATCGGGTCAATGCGATCCGTGTCGCCCGTGAAATCCAGGGAGCCCGAATCCACGACCATGTCCCCCGCGGGGAAGATGTTGGTCAGGCGGCCTCCCGGGGTGAAGACGAGGGTGCCCTGGGGCACGGGATGGGCCAGGGTGCCGCGCACCATGAACCGCCCCTCGGTCTTGCCTTCGAGCTTGAGGAGGTTGGTGTCGAAGCTCCAGGGGGTCCGGAGATCCAGGTTCAGGGAGAGGCGGATGCGGTCCAGGGGGTCCTCGGGGTCGAGTCCCGTCAGGCCTCCGCTCTCCCCCAGGGCGCTGCGGAGGATGAGGTCGGAGAGCTTCACCTCGGCCTGGTAGCCCAGGTGGTCGGCCTGGAGGCGACCCTGCAGGAAGCCCCCGTCCTCGTTGCCCTGGAGGCTGGCATCGAGGCTGCCCCGCAGGTCCATGCCCTCGGGCACATCGAGCAGCTGGAAGTTCCCCAGGGAGGCCTGGAAGTCGTAGTGGTCGAGACCTCCGGGCCGCCAGGTCAGACCGCCGGACGCCGAGAGCCTCCCACGGGCGAGGATGCCGGTCATGGGGTGGTCGGCCGGGATGCTGATGGAGCGGTCCTAGAGGCGGAATTCGGCATCGAGATCCTCCACGCCCTGGTACCGCTGGAGGCGCATCTGCCCGTGGGAGAGGCGGAGCCAGCCGTCCATCAGGGGCTCCCGGTAGGTGCCGTGGAGCAGCAGGTCGAACTGGCTGCTGCCCTGGACCTTCAGGTCCGAGAGGACGCTGTACTCGTCCACTTCCATCACGCGGTCGAGGATCGCCTTGATGTGTCCGAGATCGGCGTTGCCGGTGGCGCGGATGGCCATGGGGGCGGCCATCCCGAAAGGCGCAGTGCCTGCGATCCGGATGGCAGCGGCCGGTCCGTTCACGGGGGCTCCCCGCTCGGTACCCGCCAGGGCCAGGTCGAGGCGGGTGCCCGAGGCCGTGCCGGCCAGGATCGAGGGCGCGGTCTGGTGCAGCTCGAAGGCCGGGAAGACTCCCTCCAGGCGCCGGATCTGGCCGTGCCACCGGAGGCCGGGGCCGGGGGTCCAGGTGCCGGAGGCCTCCGCATCCGCCGTCATGTCCTGGAGGAGGTCCTCGGTGAGGCTGCGCGCGAGGGCTGCGGTCGGGGCTGTGTCGGGCGCGATGCGCAGGCCGAGGGACCCTGCGATTCCCGTTCCCTGGGTGTGCGCCGCCAGGGCCAGGATGGGCCTGGGCATCCCCTGGGCCACCAGATGTCCGGTGAAGCGTCCCCGGGCCAGGTCGAAGTCGGCCCCCAGCCCATCCACGCGGCGCCCGAGCAGGAAGACGCTGCCGTGGTCCACCCGGACCCGCCCCTCGGGAAGATCCAGGGGGCCGAAGGGCGCGGTGATGGGGCCCAGCAGCCGCGCAGCCGCCGTCGCCTGGAAGCGGGGGCCTGGAAGCCCCAGGAGGCGCGAATCGAGCCGACCTCCAAGGTCCACGCGCCAGGTCCACCCGGTGAGATCCATGTCGGCCATGCCGGTGAGGGCCAGGGGGCCCTCCGGCGGCCGGCCGGGGAGGCCCAGCTGCTCCGGACTGGCGGCGATGCGCACATCCCCGAGACGCAGGCGGAGGGTGTCGAGGTCCATGGCGAAATCGGCGGAGGCCGCCGGGATCCGTAGGCCATAGACCGTCCCGGACTCCACCTGCGCCTGGCCTTCCATGACCAGGTGGTCGAAGGGGCCGTGGATCCGGGCCCACCCGCTGCCCGTTCCGTCCAGGGGCAGGTCCCTGCCCTCGGCATCCTTCACGTCGGCGGCCCGCAGCCCCTCCGCCACGGGCAGGCGGGAGGCGGTGTAGCACATGTCAATCTGGGGGGCCCCCTTCGGCACGGGCCCCCAGGTGAGCCAGAGACTGCCGCCGCCGCGTCCCTGTCCCTTGGCCACCTTGATGTCCTGGACCCGCAGCTCGGTCCCGTGGATCTCCACGCCTGCATCGAGATGGTCGGCCACGGCGCCATGCCATCGGGGGTCTTCCACCTGGACGCTCCCCTTCAGCTCCACGCCCTGCTTGGGTGTCCACCCGACCTGGGCCTGGGCCTGAGTCTCGCCGGACATGTCGAGATCCACTACGTTCCATGCCCGGAGCGCATCGGCGACGCGGGCCGCATCCACCTGGGCGGTCCCCTGGGCCTGCATGGACGCCAGGCGGCTCCCCCCAAACCGGGCCTGGAGCTGACCCTGGAAGGCGACATCCGGGAGGTTCAGGGCGACGTCCTCCAGGGAGAGGCTGCCCTGCTGAAGGGCGAAGCGCAGGCCCCCGGCCGGCTGGCCGGCCAGGGTGAAGGCGGTCTGGCCCGTGGCGGTCCAGCGGTCCAGGCGGCGGAAGTCCGCCGGTTCTAGGGGCGACTCGCATTCGGCGGTGAGGGTGGCCCGGGTGCCCAGGAGGGAGGGGATGCGGAGGTCGTGCCCGAGGACATCCAGGTCGAGGCTCCGGGCCTGGAGTGCCAGCTGGGCCGCATGCCCCTTGGACCAGCGACCGTCGGCCTCCAGGAAACCCTGGGCCGAACGCCAGCGGAACCGGGCATTCGCGGCGCGGGCTCCCACCCCCCCGGCCTGGAGGTTCAGCGAGCCGGGGCGCAGGGTCCGCAGGTCGGGATGCAGCTCCTGGGCGTCGCCGGTGAAGGTCCAGCGAGGGGCGGCCGGGGTTCCTGCGAGGCTGGCGGTGAAATCGAGGTCGCCCGCCAGGGGGGGACGGCTGCGCCCGCCTGCCCAGTGGTACAGCTGGGCCAGCTCGAGGACGCCGCTCAGGGTGGCCTCGAAGCCCATGGGCCGGGACTCCGCGGGTGGGGCGAGATGCCCGTGCAGGCGGATCTGGCTCTCTCCGAGGCGGAAGTAGCCCTCGTCGAGCTGCAGCCGGGATTCCGCGAGATCCCCCTTGAGGTCCACGCGCCCCCGTTCCCAGCCCCGGGGGCCCTGGACGGCGCACTGGGGCATCGTGAGGACGAAGCGCAGGCGGTTCGGGCCCGTTCCCGTCCCCGTCGCCTCGACGTGGAACCACGCTGCGGGGATGCCGGAGAAGGGCGCGGGGATCTCCACCACTCCCCCCTGGATCGAGAGGTGGTCCAGGGTCACCTGGGGCAGGGGGCCCCGCCGGGGCGGACGCGGGGCGAGATGGATCTGAGCCAGGTTGGCGCGGGTGAGCCGGAGGTGGGGTCGGTCCAGGCGAAGGGCCATCACGTGCGGGTGGCGGCCGAACAGGCTGCCGGGATCGGCCTGGAGATCCAGGCGGGGGAGGGTCAGGAGATCGCCGCCCACGGTCACGTTGCGCAGGGTGAGGGTGCCGAGGAGCGGGTGGAAGTCCACCTCCCCTACGGAAAGTCCCAGCCCCGTCTCCTTGCGCAGGGCCCCGTCCGCCTGCCGCACCAGCCACTGGTAGACGAAGGGCTGGTCCAGGAACCAGGTGGCGCCTCCCACGACGGCGGCGCCCCCCACCAGGACATAGGACACCCTGCGGACCCACCTGCGGGCCCAAAGGCGCGAGATGGCGGCCTTGGCGGAAGACAGGGGCATGGTTCAGTTGATCTCGCCGCAGCGCGGGCACTTGGTGGCCATGCGGGGCAGCGGGGTGTAGCAGAAGCGGCAGAGCCGTCCCTGGGTCGCGGCGGCGCGGAGGTTCGGATGGGCCCCGGAAGCGGTCGTCGCCATCACCGCGGTGCCCAGGGGCCGCGTCTCGCGGGGCACGCTGGCCTTGAGGGCGCGCAGGGCCTCGAGGAAGGCCGGAGCGGAAAGGTAGCGTTCCCCCAGGTTCACGGCGAGGGCCTTCATCACCACCTCGGAGAACGCCTTGGGGACGGCGGGGTTCCGGAGGTGGGGCGCCGGGATCTCCTGGCTGGTCAGGGCCTGGGCGATCTTGAGGGGATCCGCGTCGTAGAAGGGGACGGTTCCCGTGAGCATCTCGTAGAGGGTGATCCCCAGGGACCAGAGATCGGACTGGAACACCGCCCGGCCCCGGAAATGCTCGGGTGCCATGTAGGGAGGCGAACCGATGCGGGTGGGGGCGAACGGCACATGCTGGACCTCCAGCACGCGGGACGTCCCGAAGTCGGTGACCTTGGCCACGCCCTCGCGGTTCACCAGGATGTTGGCGGGCCGGAGGTCCCGGTGCAGGATCTGGTGGCCATGGGCGAAGGCGATGGCGCTGCAGACGTCCAGCCCGATCTCGAGGGCGCGGGTGGGCGCCAGGGCCCGCTCGCGGCGGATGATCCGGTCGAGGCTTTCGCCCTCCACGTACTCGAGCACCATGAAGAAGATGCCGTTCTTCCGCTCGACGGTGATGAGCTCGACGATGTTCGGGTGCTTGAGGCCCGCCATGATGCGGGGCTCCTTCAGCAGGTCCACGATCTCGTCCTGCTGCTGGTGGGGGACCTTGAGGGCCACCTTCCGGTTCACCCAGGTGTCCATGGCCAGGTACACCGCTCCGAAGCCGCCCGATCCCAGGCGATCCAGGATCTGGTACTTGCCCAGGGTCTGGTCCTTCGACAGCACGGGGGATGACTCCGCAGCGATGGAACCAGCATGACCGGAAACCGCCCCGTGCTCCAGGGTCCTGGCGGGGGCTATTCGAGGATGCGATCCAGGATGGACGAGGGCTCGTCCCAGGCCGCGAGCATGTGCCGGATGGCCGGCCTGCCGCCCTGGGCCAGGGCATAGGCCCGGGAGATGGCCTCGCGATCCTCCATGGTCGCCCGGTGATGCTGCCGGAGGTGCTCGCCCCAGCTGGAGCTCAGGAAGCTCTCGACGAAGCGCAGCGTGTCCGGGGCCGGCCCCGAGAAGTCCTGGAACAGGGACCAGCGCACCGCGCCGTCCCGGATCCGGATCCGCCGGACTTCCCGCATGGCGCCCTGGAATTCGGCCTTGCGCTCCTGGGGGACGAGGTATTCCAGCACCGTGAGGATCGGCCCGTCGTCGGGGCCCACGGGACCCGCGGCGTGGGGCTGAAGGCGGTGGGGGCTGAGGTCCACCGGTTCGTCGAGGGCCTGGATGCGGAGGTGGCCCGTGGCGAGCTGGAGGAGGATCAGGCCCAGTGCGGCTCCCGCGAAGGCCACCCGGAGGCCCCAGTGCTCGCCGATCCAGCCCCAGAAGGCCGCGCCCAGGGCCATGCCGCCTCCCCAGACGGTGATGTAGACCCCCAGCGCCCGGGCCCTCACCCAGGAGGGCACCGAGAGCTGGACGCCCGTGTTGTAGGTGCTCAGGACGGACAGCCAGCCCATGCCGCAGATCAGCAGGGCCAGGATCACGGGGATGGGGTGCTGGAGGAAGGCGAGCACGGCCACCCCCGCGGCGAAGAGGCTGGTGAAGAGTCCCAGCAGGACATTGGCGCTGGCGCGCTCCCGGATCCTGGGGAGGATGAAGGTCGCGCCCACCGCGCCCGTCCCGATGCAGCCCAGCAGGAGGCCGAAGGCCACGGAGCCCATGTGCATGCGCTGGATCGCGAGGGACGGGAGGAGGCTGAAGATGATCCCGCCGAAGAAGACGAATCCGCCTCCGCGCAGGAGGATCACCTGGAGGACCTTCCGGTGGCGGGTGTAGCGGAGGCCCACCTTCATGGCCGCACTGAACCGTTCGGCGGGAAGATCCGTGGTGACGGGCCTCCGCTTCCAGCGCTGGATGACCGCGACCACACCCACGAAGGACACCGCGTTGAGCGCGAAAGCCCAGGTGGCGCCCATGGCACCCACGATGAGGCCGCCCAGGGCCGGACCCACGGCCCGGCTGACGTTGAAGCCCGCGCTGTTCAAGGCCACCCCCGCGGGGATCTGTTCGCGGGGCACCAGGTCCGGCACCGTGGCGCCCCAGGCCGGGGCGTTGAGGGCGCCCCCCACGCCCAGCAGCATGGACATGCTGATGAGGATCCCGGGCGTGACCAGGTGGAGTGCGGACAGCACCGCCATGATCGCAGCCACCAGGAGCATCCAGGTCTGGGTGAAGAGGAGGAGCTTCCGGCGATCCACGATGTCGGCGATGGCGCCTCCCGGAAGGGAGAGGGCCAGCATGGGCAGGGTGGCGCCGGTCTCGATGAGGCTCATGAGGAGGGGAGAGCGGGTCAGCTCGCTCATGAGCCACTTCTCCCCCACGCTCTGGATCCAGCTTCCGACGTTCGAGGCCATGGCCGCGATCCAGATCGCCAGGAAGACGCGATTCCGGAGGGGGGCGAAGGGATCCTTGTCGTCGGTCACGGGAGGTCCAGCCTAGGGCAAGAGGGGAGGTACGCGAAGGGCCCCGGAGGGCCCTTGGAACCGCCGGGGCACGGGAGGTTCAGCCCAGGAAGGCCTTGAGGGTCTTGGAGTAGCGCGGGTGGCGGATCTTTCTAAGGGCCTTGGATTCGATCTGGCGGATGCGCTCGCGGGTGACAGCGAACTCGCTCCCCACCTCCTCGAGGGTGTGTTCGGACCCGTCGTCGCCCACGCCGAAGCGCATCCGGAGCACCTTCTCCTCGCGGTCGCTGAGGGTGTTGAGCACGTTTCGGACCGTCTCCTTGAGGCGCTGCTGGACCACCTGCTCCACGGGGGAGACGACGGTCTTGTCCTCGATGAAATCGCCAAGGTGGGAATCCTCCTCCTCGCCGATGGGCGTCTCGAGGGAGATGGGCTCCTGGGCGATCTTCATCACCTTGCGCACCTTGCCCACGGGCATCTCCATGGCGTGCGCGATCTCCTCCGAGGTGGGTTCGCGGCCGAGCTTCTGCACAAGCTCGCGCTGGGTCCGGATGAGCTTGTTGATGGTCTCGATCATGTGCACGGGGATGCGGATCGTCCGGGCCTGGTCCGCGATGGCGCGGGTGATGGCCTGGCGGATCCACCAGGTGGCATAGGTGGAGAACTTGAAGCCGCGGCTGTACTCGAACTTGTCCACGGCCTTCATGAGTCCGATGTTGCCCTCCTGGATGAGATCCAGGAACTGGAGGCCGCGGTTGGTGTAGCGCTTGGCGATGGAGACCACGAGCCGGAGGTTGGCCTCGATCAGCTCGGCCTTCGCCGCGCGGCTGATGCTCTCCGCGGCCTTGAGGGAGTTGAAATCCTTGTGGAAGCCCTCGCTGGTCGTCTCGTACTTCGCGAAGAACTCGTCGAGGGTCTTCTCGATGTGGTCCAGCTCCTGCTTGTAGCGGTCCTTGAGCTTGGCGAAGGCCGGGTTCTTCAACCGGTCCCGGAGTTCCCGGCACTTCCGCTCGCCGGCCATGACCTGGCTGTGCTGGTGGGTGATCTTGTCAATGAGGCGGGTCACGGCCAGGCTGTTGAGCCCCAGCTTGCGGATCTGGCGGGAGAGGCGCGCTCGGGCCTGGAGGACCTCCCGGTCCAGCTTGCGCTTCTTGGGGAGGGTCTTGGTGCCGGCATCCACCTGCCGCTTGACGTCCAGGAGGTCCTGGAGGGCCTGGTCGTAGACCAGCAGCTTCTCGAACTGGTGATGTACGTGCTGGGTGGCCGAGGTGCTCTCGGCATCCTCGTCCTCGTCCACCTCGTCGGAGAGCCCCACCACCTCCCGGATCTTGCCCGGGTTCTCCTTGAGCATCCGTCCGATGTCAATGAGGAGGCTGGAGGCGAGGCGGGAGCGGGAGAGGGCCCGCATGACGGAGCGCACCCCCACTTCGATGCGCTTGGCGATCTCGACTTCGTCCTCGCGCTTGAGGAGGGGCACCGTGCCCATCTCCTTGAGGTACATCCGGACGGGGTCGTTGAACTTGTCGCTGTCGGGGCTGTCAATCTCGATGTCGAGGTCCTTCTCGGCCCTGGGACCGGCTTCCACGGCGACGAACTCGGGCTCGATGGCCTCCTTGGCCATCAGCGCCTCCTCCTCGGTGGCGCCGATCCCGATGCCGAGCTTCGCGAAAAGCCCGATCAGCTGGTCGAGGTCATCGGGATTCGAGGCGGTGCTGGGGAGGAAGTCGTTCAGCTGGTCTACCAGCAGGTATCCGTGCTTCCTTCCGAGGGAGATGAGGGCTTTCGTCAGTTCGTAGTAGGCTTCACGGGCGGGCGTAAGAACCATTCGGACCTCAAGGAGCGCGACGGAGGGCGGGCGGCGGGACGCGGCGGATGGAAGAAGGCACAATCCGGCCAATGTACGGACCGACCCGGAACCTCCCAGTATAAAGGTTCCGCTGGAACCGGCAAGGGCCGCCTCCGGGCCGGAGGCCGGGAAACCGCGTCAGGTCCTGGCACGGCGCTGGCGGGACAGGGCCTTCTGGCGCCCGATGAGATCCTTGAGCCTGCCCATGATCCTCGCCTGGAGGGCGGCATCGGAGAGCACACGGGGATCCTGCAGCGTGCGGTTGTTGGCCTGGATCTCCCGCTCCACGTAGCCGGCTTCGAGCCGGAGGAAGAGGGCGGCGGCATCCAGGCCCTCGGCGGCGTCCCGCCGGCTGGCCTCGGCCTCGAGCCGCCGCACGGCGGCCTGGAGTTCCTCCGGCAGGAGGGAGGCCTCCCCCTCGGCATCCAGCAGGGCCTGCAGCACGGGCGCGCCGTCCAGGCTCTCCCACCAGGCCGGGGGAACCTCCTGGATCTCGGGCCACCTTCCTTCCCGGCAGAGCAGGACGAGGGCGCGGACGAGCTCGTCCAGGCGGAGGACCGGGGGGGCGGTCTCGACGGGAACCTGGACGGGGGCGGGGCGACGGCCCGCCACGGCCCGGTCCAGTTCCTGCAGGGGCAGCTGGAGCTGGTGGGCCAGGCTCGCGAACAGCTCGCGGGTCCCGGGCGTACGGGGCAGGAAGGGAAGGAAGTCCAGCAGGTCCTTGAAGGCGTTCATGCGGTCGGTGATCCGGCGCAGGTCCTTGCCCTCGAGGGCCCGATCGATCATGAAGGCCGTCCAGTCCGGCGCCGCGCGCAGGAGGTCCCGGAAGGCCTCCGCCCCCAGCTTCAGGCACCAGGTGTCGGGATCCTCCCCCTGGGGCAGTTCCAGGAGGCGCACCTCGAAGCCCAGCGGCAGGGCCATCCGCAGGCTCTTCTCCATGGCCCGCCGCCCGGCCGCGTCGCCGTCGAAGCAGAGGGTCACACGCCGGGTGAAGCGGCCGAGCTGCCTGAGGTGTTCCTCCGTGAGCGCGGTGCCCAGGGGCGCGACCGCCTGGTAGAGACCGCGCTGGTGGAGCTGGAGGACGTCGAAGTACCCCTCCACCACCAGGGCCCCGTCCTTCAGGGCGCCCTTGGCCCGGTGGAAACCGAAGAGGGTCTCGCCCTTGTGGAACAGGCTGGTGTCGCGGGTGTTGAGATACTTCGGCTGGCCGTCGCCGAAGACCCGCCCTCCGAAGGCCACCAGGCGGCCCCGGGCGTCGTGGATGGGGAGGGTGAGGCGGTTGCGGAGGAAATCAATCAGGGTGCCCCGCTCGCTGCGGCTGGCCAGGCCCGCCTGCTCCAGGAGGTCGGCGGAGAAGCCCAGGCCGCGCAGGTGGGTGACGAGGGCGTCCCAGCCATCCGGTGCCACGCCGAAACCCGCTTCGGCCAGGAAGGCGCCTTCGTAGCCCCGGTCGCGGAGGTAGGCCCGGGCGCCGGCATGTCCGGTCAGCTGGCGTTCGTAGAAGGCCTGGGCCGCCTCCAGGGCGGAACGGAGCCGCGTCTCCAGGTCCAACTCGGCCGCCGGGCGCTCCCGGCGCTGGGGGAGTTCGATGCCGGCGTTCCGCGCCAGGTGTTCCAGCGCCTCGGGGAAAGTCAGTCCCTCCCGGTCCATGAGCCAGGTGAAGGCATCGCCATGCTTGCCGCAGCCGAAGCAGTGGTAGAAGCCCCGGGACGGCACCACCTGGAAGCTGGGGGTGCGCTCCGCATGGAAGGGGCAGAGCCCCACGAAGGCCGATCCCTGCTTGCGCAGCTTCACCGCCTCGCCCACCAGGGCCAGCAGGTCCGTCGCATCCCGGACGCGCTCGACGATCTCCCGATCCCGCATGCTCCAGGCATACCACGGGCGCCGCCGGATGGCCCGTGGCATGCTTGGGGATTCGCTTCCCGGTGGACCATGGCCCCGCTTCTCGACACGATCCTCCTCTTCAGCCTCCCGGCCTCCGGCAAGTCCGAGGTGCGCCGCTACCTGGCCAGCCTCACGCCCGAGCAGTGCCGGAACGACTTCCATATGGGGCCGACGCTCCAGCTGGACGACTACCCCTACGTGCACCTGATGCACCGCATTGACGACGAGCTGAAGGCGAACGGGCTGGGCTATGTCTTCTACCACGGCCCGAACCGACCCTTCCAGGACGACTGGACCTGGGCCGTCCTCGTCGAGCTCCTCAACGAGGATTACGCCCACCTCATGGCGGGCCGTCAGGTGGAGGTGGCCAGCGCCTCCCAGCACCTGATGGACCGCCTGGATGCCGCCCGGGCCAGGGTGGGACTGCCCCAGCCCATGGGCGACCTGCCGCACCGGATCCGGGTGAAGGTGGCCGTGGCCCTGGAGGCCGAGTGCCGCGCGGAACTGGATGCCCTCAACCGCCAGAACGCAGAGGACAAGACCGGGCACACCCTGGTGATCGAGGCGGCGCGGGGAGGCGCTCACGGGGCCGCCTTCCCGCTCTGCCCGCCCCACGGCTACGAGGCGGCCTTCCAGACCCTCGCCCCCGCCATCCTCGAGAGGGCCTGTGTCCTCTATGTGTGGGTGGATCCTGCCGAGAGCCGGCGCAAGAACATCGAGCGGGGCCGGCCGAACCAGCAGGGCAGCATCCTCCACCACAGCGTGCCCATGGAGGTGATGCTGGGGCAGTACGGCTGCGACGACATGGCCTGGCTCATGGAACAGAGCGACCGTCCCGGAACCCTCCGGGTGGAGCGCATCGTGCCCGAGGGCGACCGCCACGCGACGAAGGTGTACCACCTCCCCGCGGCCCGGTTCGACAACCGGAAGGACCTCACCACCTTCGTGCGCGAGGATCGCCGCCTCTGGAAGCCCGGGGACGTGGCCGCCCTGCACGGGGGCCTGAAGGCTGCCTTCGACCAGCTGGCGGGCCTGGGGCGGGCCTGAACCCCCCTCCTGCCTCCAGCTGGGCCCTGCCGGATCCCATGCTTTTCAGAACACTGGAGATGTCCCCCTTGACCGGAAGGGCCGGAGGGGATTTAGTGTGGGTTGCCCTGCCCAACATCACCCTTCCCCGGAGTTCCCATGGACCCAATGGAGACCGTCACCA
This sequence comes from Holophagaceae bacterium, assembly GCA_027451045.1. Lineage (GTDB taxonomy): Bacteria > Acidobacteriota > Holophagae > Holophagales > Holophagaceae > Geothrix. The sequence continues at coordinate 12,210 of DAIDKC010000319.1, forward strand.
AGGCCGACCTGTCCCGTCATCTGATGGAGCGGCTGGAACTTGGCAAGAAGGACGCCGACCTTCTGGTGAACACCTTCCTCGAGAGCATCATCACCTCCCTCAAGGAAGGCGATGGTGTCGAGCTCCGCGGCTTCGGCAGCTTCCGGCTGCGGGACCGCAATGCCCGCCAGGGTCGGAATCCCCGCAGCGGAGAGAACATCCAGGTCCCGCCCAAGCGCGTCGTCTACTTCAAGCTTGGGAAGGAGCTGCGCAGCAAGCTGATTGACGAATAACCCCTCCCCCTCGCCCCATCCCCTCCAGGAGCTGCCATGCCGCGCCTCGCACGCATCTTCATGGCCCTCGCGGCCCTCCTTGCCCTCGTCTCTCCCGCCTACAGCCGGACCCCTGCGGGCGGTGCCGGGAAGGCAAGCCTGCCCCGCATCGCCATCCTCGACTTCAAGGCTGCGCCCGACTGCTGGCACGGGTGGCGCTTCGGGGGGTGGGGCAACCAGATGAGCACCATCTCCGACCAGCTCCGGGATCTCTTCACCACGGAGATCCTCCAGCGCGGACACGGAAAGATCAGGGTGATCGAGCGGGAGCGCCTGCAGGACATCCGCAACGAGCTGGCCTTCCAGCAGAGCGGCGAAGTGGACCCCGCCACTGTCCAGAAGATCGGCAAGCTGCTCGGTGTTCAGTACGTGATGACCGGGAAGGTGACGCGTTTCGCCTACAAGGAGAGTGGCATCAGCGGCGGATGGGGCCTCGGCGCCCTGGTGGGCCGGATCACGGGCAACAGCCTTGCTGGCGACGTGGCCGGTGACATGCACCTCAAGAAGGCCTCCTTCACCGGCCGCCTGGATATCCGTCTCATTGACGTGGAGACCGGCGAGATCCTCGGCGCGTGGTCGGGGGACGGCAAGGTGTCGGACACCAGCGTGAAAGTGGCCGGGACCGGCACGGAAATCCAGTACGACGAGGAGCTGGTCAACAAGATCTTCGAGCCCGTGGTGCAGGAGCTCACGCCCAAGCTGATCCGTGCCGTGGATTCCGCCAACGCCGGCGCCTCCAACTGACGGTCATCGGTTTGCAGGGGAGGGGGCGGGCATTCCGGTCCCTCCCTTCGCAGGTCCCGGGATCCACGCCAGGACCGCGCGGGCGATGTCCTGGGCATAGGCGGGCCCCAGGATCTCCGAACAGTGGAGATGCCAGGTCGGCACCGCCACCACCTGGATGTGCGCGAAATGGGCGGCCAGCGCGCGCTGGACCGGAGGAGGGGCCAGGCGGTCCTGGGTTGCCAGGAAGCAGAGGGCGGGCGTCCTGAACCGGAGGGCGCCTATGCTGCGGAGTACGTCGGTGTCCTCGGGATCGTAGCCGCCCAGGTGCCCGGCGTACCGGCTCGCGAGATATCCGATGGGGGGCGCCAGGAAGTGCCACCATCGGTCGGCCGGCCCGCGCACCAGGCGCTCCGCGAAATCCCGGCTGCTGGCCGGCGCGCCTTCCCAGACGATGCCCGCGAGCGGGCCCTGCCCCTCGCGTTCGAGGTGCGCCAGGGCCATCAGGCCCACACCAGCTCCCAGGCTGCGCCCCATCAGCACGATGCGGTTCCTCGGGAAGCCCTCGCGCTCCAGCTGGTGGACGACCCGCACGACTTCATTCGATTCCCGCACGCCGAAGGTGATGGGAGGGGCTGGTCCGCCCGCCCGGATGGCGTCGTCCCGGCGCAGGTAGGTGAAGATGGCCGCGTCCAGCCGGGGGAACCAGCGGAGGGCTGGGCTGGTCCCCCAGCGGTCATCGCCGAATCCGTGAAGCAGCAGCACCACACCGGGTGCCGGGCACTTCCGGTGGAGGATCCAGAGCTGCAGGCTCCGGACGTTCTCACAGGTCCAGGTTCCTCCGGGGTCGCCGTCCGATCCGGCAGCCAGGTCCGCATAGGTGGCCTGGACCCGTGCCAGGGGCTGGGGATGGTAGAAAGGCGGATCTACCAGCTCGTGGGCCACGGCCGAGGCTTTCCAGAGCACGAATCCGCCCGTCCCCAGGAGGATGGAGAAGACCCCGGCGATCAGAAGCCGGCGCATCACCAGTAGCCTGTCGTGATCTCGACCGTCCCGGCGGGATCCTCCAGGCGGCACTGGCAGGCCAGGCGCTGGTCCTCCTCTGCGCCCAGGCGGGCCAGGACGCGGCGCTCCCGGGAACCCGGCCGACTGAGGCCATCGCCCCCGGCCAGGACCGTCACGAGGCAGCGCCCGCAGGCGCCCCTCCCGGAGCAGGCCGAGGCGACCGGCAGGCCCGCGGCATGGCAGAGGGCCATCAAGGTGCCGCGGGTGCCGAGCGCCCGGCTCCGGCCGCGGGTGCGTGCCAGGAGGGGCATGGCTACTTGAGCATCGTGGCGCTCACGCCGGGCAGCCCCTCTGCGGGGGGCAGGGGATCCGGCTTGCCGTAGAGCACGGCGTCGAAGGTCTGGGTGAGCACGATCTTGTAGAGGCCCTTCCCGGCGGGCAGATCGAGCTCACCGGAATCGGGACTGAAGACTTCGCGGGCGCTGGCAAGGAAGAAGCGGTGCTGTCCGGGCGTCAGCCCCTTGATCATGAGGCTGCGGGCCCCCTTCGGATACTGGGACACGGGAATGCGGGTGCCGTCCAGGCTCAGTTCGAGGGGACCGTGGACCTTGCGGGTGAAGCGCAGGAGCACCGTGCCGGTCGCGAGCGGGGTGGGGGAGGTCAGGGGGACCCGGTGGCATCCCATGGTGGCGCCCCCACCGAGGCAGAGCAGAAGCGCGGGAACCGCAAAACGAGCCTTCATGGGACCTCCAACCCCGATGATATGCCATGAGCCGGGCTGAGGGTTCACTTCAGCTCAGCGCCCGGCAGGGCGGGGAGGGTCGCCCAGATCTGACCGGACCAGCTCCCGGTCTCGGGCCGCAAGGCGATCACGCCATTGAGGGGCCCCTGGCATCTCAGGACGACCCTCCCTCCGGGCCGGTCCTCCAGGGAACGGACCTCCACCCGCGTCCCGCGCGTGGCCGCCCAGGTATCGGGGTAGGACCCCCGCCCCTTGCGCTGCAGCACCAGCATGTAGAGCCCTCCCTTCAGGAGGACGGTCATGGAGAACTGGAAGTCCCCATGCCCGGATGCAGGTACCAGCCTGCCCCGGAGGTGGAGACTCCGGCTGAGCCCTTGGGTCGGGGGCAGCAGGGAAACCGATGACGGCTCGAACCGGTAGCGGTGTCCCTGGAGAGTCAGGACGCCGCCTCCCGATGGCTGCACCGGCCCGGCGGCGAGCACGGACGGCAGGAGGAGAAAGGGGGCGAGCGGGAAGTTCATGCTGACTCCGGGCACCTGGAACCTTATCCTGGGTCCTCCAACTCAGGGAGGCCAATCATGACCCGCGTGCTGCTCCAGACCGACAAGGGCGACATCAACCTGGAGCTCTTCCCGAAGGAGGCGCCCGGG
>DAIDKC010000320.1 GCA_027451045.1 Holophagaceae bacterium
TGGGCTTGCGGCAGCCCAGGCCCAGGCCTGCCACGAGGGAGGCGGCAAGCAGGAGGGAAAGGGTTCGCTTCATGCGGACTCCAGGGGAATCAGGGGCGTCGTCGGGGCCGGGAGCATGGGGGCCATCGGAGGAATGGCGGAACGGGCTGCGGGGTTCCAGGCGAGGCGCAACCGTTCCAGCCAGGGCTCCACCAGGGCCTGGGCCTCGGCGCGGTGGAGGTCGTGGAAGACCTCGTGCAGGCAGGCGGGCAGGCGGTGGCGTTCCAGCAGCCCGGGCTTGACCGAGGCCCAGAGGGCCTCGGATCCGTCCGGATCCACCACGGTGTCCACGCCTGCCTCCAGGAGCAGGATGGGCCGGTCCAGCTCGTGGCCCAGGGGCAGGATCTCGGCACGGCCTTCCTCCAGGGCGGCCCCGAATGCGGCGGTGGCCATCCGGTGGCAGAGGGGATCCGCCTCGTAGCGCTGGACCAGCACGGGATCGGAACAGACTTCGCGCTTGTCGCCGCGGAGCCGGACGGGGCGGTGGGGGGCCACCCAGCGGAGGAGCCGCGACAAGAGGACCAGGGCCCGGGCGTTGGACCGCACGGCCACACTGGGGCTGGACAGCACGAGGCCGTCCAGGGTGTCGGCGTGCCAGAGGAGGGTGAGCAGGGCGACCAGACCCCCGAAGCTGTGGCCCAGCACCACCTGGGGGCAGACCGGCAGGGGCGGCATGGGCACGCCGTCCACCACCCGCGCGGCTGCCCCTGTCCGATCCGCATCGTGCCGGCGCTCCTGGCGGAGGAAGAGGGCGAAGTCCTCCACGAAGGCGCGGATGCCCACGGCGTCGCCCCGGACGCCCCCCGAGCGGCCGAAGCCCCGGTGATCCATGCTCGACACGGACCAGCCCAGCCGGTGCAGCCAGTGGGCCGTGTGGCGGTAGCGCTCCCCATGCTCGCCGTAGCCGTGGGATATCACCACGCGTCCCTTGGGGGCCGGGTGCTCCCACCGGGCCCAGGCCAGGGGCGTCCCGCCGTGGCCGGTCAGGACCCCACGGGCGGTGGGTTCCAGATCGGCGGGCAGGACGGGGATGGGCTCCGGCATCCCCTCAGAATACCGTGCAGGCGCGGCCTCCCGCCTTGGTTTAAAGTAGAGGGTTCCCCCCTGAGCGGGAACGGCGAGGCGGATGATGGATTTCGAGACCCTGGTGCGGGCGAAGAACGAGCTGGAGCCCCGGGTCCGGCAGCTGGTCGCCCACCTGGACCCCGAGCGGAAGGCCCTGGAGCTGGAGCAGATCGAGGAGAAGACCACGGCCCCCGGCTTCTGGGACGATCCCGAGGCCGCCAAGCCCCTGCTCCAGAAGCGGGGCACCCTCACGGGCGACATCGCCCTGGCGAAGAGGCTCTCGGGGGGCCTGGAGGACCTGGACACGGCCCTGGAGCTGGCCCGGGAGGACACCGACATGCTCTCCGAGGCCGAGTCCGTGGAGGGCGACCTGCGGAAGGGTGTCGAGGAGGCCGAGCTCCGCATGATGCTCAGCGGAGCACTGGACCACAACCACGCCATCGTGGCCATCGCCCCCGGTGCGGGGGGCACGGAGAGCCAGGACTGGGCGGCCATGCTGCTGCGGATGTACCTCCGCTTCTGCGAAGCCAAGGGCTGGGCCACGGAGATGGTGGACTATCAGGATGGCGAGGAGGCCGGCATCAAGGGCGCCACCTTCATCGTGGATGCGCCCTTCTCCTACGGCTACCTCCGCGCCGAGGCGGGCGTCCACCGCCTGGTGCGCATCAGCCCCTTCGACGCCGCCAAGCGTCGCCACACCAGCTTCGCGGCCGTCTACGTCAGCCCCGAGCTGGACGACACCATTGACATTGATATCCCCGAGAAGGACCTCAAGATCGACGTCTTCCGGGCCAGCGGCGCCGGTGGCCAGCATGTGAACCGCACGGAATCCGCCGTGCGCTTCACCCACCTGCCCACGGGCATCGTGGTGAGCTGCCAGAACGAGCGCAGTCAGATCAAGAACCGGGCAACGGCCATGAAGGTGCTGAAGGCCCGGCTCTACCAGCTGGAGCGCCAGAAGTTCGAGGAGAAGGTGGCCGCGGCCAGCGGCGAGAAGGCCGACGTGGCCTGGGGCAGCCAGATCCGCAGCTACGTGCTCCAGCCCTACCAGATGGTGAAGGACCACCGCACTGGCGAGGAGACCAGCCAGACCCAGAAGGTGCTGGACGGCGACCTCGACGCCTTCATCCGCGCCCAGCTCCTGGCCAAGAGCCTGAAGGCAGGGGAGTAGGCGCTACTGCCCATCCCCCTTGGCGATCTGCTCCTGCTCGTCCTTGGGGAGCCGGAAGATCCAGCGGCCCGTGGCGCGGTCCCAGAGGTCGAAGCAGCAGAGCCAGTTCAGGAGTCCCGCGATCATCACGTAGCTGGCGCCGTACTCCTGGGTGAGGGTGCGGATGGGTTCCGTGCCTGCCCCTCCGAAGACCCAGGCGAACACCCCGTACACCGGGCCCATGCCGGCCGTGGCCAGGGCCCCCAGCGTGGGGAGCCAGGCGCCGGGCGTCACGACATAGACCCCGCCCTTGATGCCGTTGACCGCGCCGAACTGGAGCTGGAGGGCGCCGAGGACGCAGAACGCGACCCACACGCCGAAGAATGTCTTGGCCCGGCCCTTCTGGCCGATGAGCCAGTACCCGGCCCCCGGAACCAGCCACTGCAGGAGGAGGGGTTTCCAGGCCGCCTTGATGGCCTTCTGTTTGCGGAGGGGTGAGGGCAGCGATGGGGTCGGGGCCGGTTCGGACATGGTTCCAGCTTATAAGGAAAAGCCGCGTCTCGGGCGGTCCGATGGCGGACCGCCGGCGAGGGCGGCTGGGAGAGCCGGGCCAGCCCCCATACGGAAACGGGGGGCCGAGCGACCCCCCGTTCCGATCCTCCACCCGCGCCTTCCTAGTCGGTGGCGAAGGGCAGCAGCGCGATGTTGCGCGCGCGCTTGATGGCTTCCACGAGCATGCGCTGGTGGTTGGCACACACGCCGCTGGTGCGGCGGGGCAGCACCTTGCCGCGCTCGGGGGTGAAGGCCTGGAGGGTCTTCACGTCCTTGTAGTCAATCAACAGGGCCTTCTCGACGCAGAACTTGCAGAACTTGGCGCGTCGGCCCCCGAATGCCTTCTTCTTCTTGGCCTTGCCCTTCTTGGCGTCCGCTCGGCGCTTCATCCCACCACCTCCTCAGGAGCGCGATCCTTGATTCCGGCCTGGGCCTTGCGCTTGCTCTCGCGCTCGATGCGCTGCTTGGCGCGGCCCGCGGCCTTCTCGGTCTCGTCCGTGCGCACGCTCAGGAACTTGATGACCGCATCGTGGTTGCGGAAGCGCCGTTCCAGCTCCGCGATGAGCGCAGGACCCGCGTTCATCTCGAACAGGGTGTAATAGCCTTCGCTGAACTTCTGGACTTCGTAGGCCAGCTTCTTGCGGCCCCACTTGTCGGTCTTGAGCAGCTCGCCACCCTGCTCGGCAATGATCCCCTCGAAGTGCTTGACGAGCTCATCGCTCTGCTCGTCGGTCAACGTGGGGGAGGCGATGAAGATGGTCTCGTAGCGACGCATCTGTCCTCCTTGTGGATGTGAAGCCCCCTCTCGGATTCCAGGGAGCAAGGAAGACGCCCTCCGTCGAGGGCGCGAACGACCAGTGTGGCCCGGAAAGGGCCGGCGATCAAGGCGAAGTCACGGACCTGAGGGGCGTGCCGCCTGCGGATGGGGTCCAGGCCCTGGCTCCCGGAGCGGGCGGCCCTGGCCCGGAGCAGCCCGGGGCCTCCCGGACCGGCCTGCGGGCTGTGCAGAGGGCTGCGGTCAGGCCGTTGGGGGCTGTTTGCAGAGCACGATGTGCAGCCCCGGGAACTTCTGCGCTACGACCGATCTGCTGTGGCAACTCCAGGTCGTCCCGCGGCGGTAGTAGGCCTGGGCGTTGGGATCCAGGAACACGTTGAAACTGTTCTCATGGAAGAAAATCCGGTGGGTCGGATCATCGGTGATTCCGAGTGGCACCAGGACATCCAGGAGTCCGCCGGGGACCAGGACCCGCCAGCATTCCGATATCACGAAGAGGAAATCATCCGGGTCCAGATGTTCCAGGAAGTGATGGGCCCTGACGAGCGCGACCGAGGCATCGCCGAAGGGCAGGCCACGGGTCACGTCCCTGACGATGTCCGGATGGACCGACGGGTCTACGTCCACGTTGACGAATCCCGCCTCCGGGTAGATCCCGCAGCCCAGATTGATCTGGGGGTACCGGTTCGAGGTCATGGTGGCTCCAGGGTGGGGCGGGTGAGTCCCAGCCTGGATCCTATTCACTCCCCTCCGGGAATGCCACAGGCCGATCAGGGGCCTTGGCCCGCCGGGGGGTGTGCCAGAAGCTCAGGGGATTCACGGTATTGGGCAGCACGCCGAGGTCCTCCGTGGCGGCCAGCAGGTCGAGGAAGCGGGAGAAGGGGGCGTCCAGCCCGTCCAGGCGCTCCCACTCCCCGTCCGACCAGTGCCCCAGGACGTAGTCGGCCAGGGGACGCTCGAAGGGACCGATGCCCAGGCGCAGGCGGGCCACCTCCTGCGTGCCCAGGTGGTCGAAGACCGACTGGAGGCCGTTGTGCCCGCCGGCGGATCCGTCCAGCCGGAAGCGGCCCAGGCCCAGGGGCAGGTCCTTGTCGTCGTAGAGCAGGACCATGCGCCGCGGGTAGAGGCCGGCTGCGGCGGCCTGGGCGCAGACTTGGCCGCTGAGGTTCATGTAGGTGCCGGGCACCAGCGCCTGGAGCCTGTCCGTCAGGGGGTAGAGCGTGCCCGAGGGGAAGCGCTTCGCGGGGGCCGGGGCGAGATCCCGGTCCTCCATCCAGCGCTGGAGCATGATCCGCCCGAGGTTGTGCCGGGTGTCCTGGTACTCCAGGCCCGGATTGCCCAGCGGTACAAGCGTCCACATGGGGGGTCTCCGGCGCGCGGGCGGCGCCCGCGTGTCAACGACGAACGCGGCCGAGGCCGCGTTCGTCACAGGGTGGATGGAAGGTGCGGAGCACTACTTCTTCTCGTCCTTCTTGCCCTTCTTGACCACCTCGGGCTCGGCGGCGGTCGTGCCCTCGGCGGGGGCGGCCTCCTCCTCGGCAGCCTTGCCGTGGATGGAGCAGACCACCTGGTGGGCATCGCCCACGATCGCCACGTTCGGGATCATGGTGAGCTGGTCGAAGCGGATGCTGTCGCCCACGTTCAGGTCGGTGATGTCCACGTCAATGTGGGCGGGGATGAGGCTCGGCAGGCACTCGAGCTCGATCTCGCGGTGGGCGAAGTCCAGCACGCCGCCCTGGCTCTTCACGCCGAGGGCGGTGCCCACGAGGCGGACGGGCACCTTCACGCGCACCTTGTGGCTCATGTCCACGCGCATGAAGTCCACGTGGCGCAGGCGGCCGGTGATGGGATCGCGCTGCAGGTCCTTGATGATGACGTGGCGCTGGATGTCCGTGCCCTCGCGCTGGAGGAACATCACGGAGTTCATGCCGGCCTCGCTGGCCAGCACCCGGGCCACGGACTTGGGGCTGATGGCGATGGCGACGGGGGGCTCGTTCAGGCCGTAGACCACGGCCGGGATCATCCCCTGCTTCTTGAGATCGCGGATGGCGGCCTTGCCGAACTTCTCGCGCTTGGGGACGACCAGGACTTCCTGAGACATGGGTTCCTCCTACCTGGCAGCGGCGCTGCCCTCTCGTTGGGATGCGGCCCGGGCGGACCGTTCGGGCATCCCCCTCCGGGGAGCCGAACCTACGATCATGCCTGAAAAGGCCCCGCGCGCCAACCCTGCACTTCCGGGACCGGGTCCCCTTCCGGCGGCTACCATGGCGGCAGAGGAATCCCGTGCTGCCCCTGATCCCCCGCCCCGAAGACCTCCTGAACCGGGAGCTGAGCTGGCTCGATTTCAACGCCCGGGTGATGGAGGAGACCGAGGATCCCTGCGTGCCCCTCCTGGAGCGGGTGAAGTTCCTGAGCATCGTTTCCAGCAACTGGGACGAGTTCTTCATGGTCCGGGTGGCCGGAATCTGGCGGCAGATTGACGCGGGCATCACCCAGCCGGGCCCCGACGGCCTCACGCCCCGCCAGCTCCTGGAGCGGGTGTCCTCCCGGATCCACGCCTATTCCGCGCGGCAGCACGAGCTGTTCCACGCGATCCTCCAGCCGCGCCTCGAAGCCGAGGGCATCGTCATTCTCGATCCCCAGGAACTCGATGCGGCCCAGGCCGCCTTCGTGCTGGACCATTTCGAGCGGGCCCTGCTTCCCCTCATCACGCCCCTGGCGGTGGACACGGGCCATCCCTTCCCCCGCCTGGGGAACCGGGCCCTTGTCCTGGTGGCGGAGCTGACCGCCGAGGATGCCCACCAGGACGGCGGCCTGCCCGCCTCGGAGCTCTCCTTCATCCATGTCCCCACCTCGCTCGCATCCCGCTTCCTGAGGGTCCCGGCGCCTCCCGGCCGACACGTGTTCGTCATGCTCGAGGATGTGGTGCGCCACCACCTGGGCCGCCTGTTCCTGGGCTATTCGGTGCGGAGCTGCCACCTCATCCGCGTCACCCGGGACTCGGATCTCCCGGTGGAAGAGGACCCTTCCGAGGATCTACTCAAGACCGTGGAGGAGAGCCTGCGGGATCGTCGCCGCGGCGCCGTGGTCCGCCTCCAGTACGAGCGGGGGCTCTCCTCCCGGGTCCTCGACCTGCTCATCGAGGAAATGGAGCTCAGCCCCGAGGACCTCTATCCGAGCACCGGCCTCACGGCCTTCTCCGATCTCATGCAGCTCTACGCCCAGGTGGACCTCCCCCACCTGAAGGACACGCCCCTTCCGCCTCTCCCCGTGCCCCAGCTGGACGGCGCAGGTAACCTCTTCGAGGCCATCGCCCGCCACGACATCCTGCTCCACCACCCCTACCAGACCTTCGACGACAGCGTGGCCCGCTTCGTGCGTGAGGCGGCGGACGATCCCAAGGTCCTGGCCATCAAGATGACCCTCTACCGGGTCACCCAGACCAGTCCGGTGGCGGCGGCGCTGGAGCGGGCCGCGGAGCGGGGCAAGCAGGTGGCGGCCATCGTCGAGCTGCGGGCGCGCTTCGACGAGGCGGCCAACATCGCCTGGGCCCGGCGCCTGGAGAAGGTCGGCGTCCATGTGGTGTACGGCCTGCCCAACCACAAGATCCATTGCAAGGCGTGCCTGGTGGTGCGCCAGGAGCGGGACGGCATCCGGCGCTACTGTCATCTGGGCACGGGCAACTACAACGAGCGCACCAGCCGCCTCTACTCCGACCTGGGGCTGCTCACGGCCCGTCCAGACCTGGGCGAGGACCTGGCCAACCTCTTCAACATGCTCACGGGCTACACGCGGCCGCCCCGGTTCCACCGCCTCCTGGTGGCGCCCCAGAACCTGAAGCAGGGCCTGCTCGACCGGATCGTGCGGGAGGCATTCCATGCCCGTTCCGGCCGGCCCGCGCGCATGATCCTCAAGATGAATGCCCTGGTGGATCCCCAGGTCATCCAGGCCCTCTACGACGCCAGCCGCGACGGGGTGGAGGTGGATCTCATCGTGCGGGGCACCTGCTGCCTCCGGCCCGGTGTTCCGGGACTTTCGGAGCACATCCGGGCCCTCTCGATCCTGGACCGCTTCCTGGAGCACGCCCGGGTGTACTACTTCGCCAACGATGGCCAGCCCGAGGTCCTGCTCTCCAGCGCGGATCTCATGCCCCGCAACCTCCACCACCGGGTGGAACTGGCTTTCCCGCTGGTGGATCCGATTCTCGCCGCACAGGTGGTGGAGATGCTGGAACTGCAGCTCCATGACACCCTCAAGGGCCGCGTCCTCGGGCCGGATGGCGAGGTGCTCCGCCGGGGACTGGAGGGGGACGGGCCTCCGCTGCGGAGCCAACTCCGGCTCTACGAGCACGCCCTCCTGGCCAGCGGCGTCGGCGCCGTCACCCGGAAGCTGGGGCCCCTGGATCCCGAGGCCTGATCCCGCGCGGATCCGCGGACAGGGTAAGGGCCCGTTCGGCAAAGCCGGACGGGCCCTCGAGCGTCTCCGGAGCCCGGTTGCCCGGGCTCCGGCGGGATGTCAGTAGTTCATGTGGACGGCCTTGATGTCCGCGACAGCGCCGGACCCGTGGCAGACCAGGCACTGCTCGTTGGACTGCAGCTGGATGGCCGCAGGGTTCTGGGTGCCCGTGTAGGAACCGTTGGCGTTCATGGTCGGGACGTCCTTGCGCTGGACATACCAGACGCCGCCGTTCTGGGTCATGTGGGCGACCGCGGTCGGGGTGTCATGGCAGGCGCCGCAGGCGGCGGTGATCGGCGAGGTCACGGCGCTTTCCGCGTAGTCGGTCGGCTGGCTCAGGTTCCAGGTGGCGCTCGGCGCCGCCGGAGCCCAGTAGGCCACGGTGGGACCGTAGACCGTGTTGTAGTCCACCCAGGGACCGCTGGTGAAGGTCGGGGTGGAAGAGGCCGTGGTGCCCTTGCCCGTCGCCACCGTATCCCACAGCATGCCGGGGATCTGCGCGGCGTTGGCCGGGTTGCTGAAGTCGTAGGAGCCCGGCACGTGGCAGGCTTCGCAGTCGTTCAGCAGGCCGGGGTACTTGATGCCCGGGAAGTTGGCCTGGAGGGTGTAGGGGTAGTTCCTCATGCCGGCGGCATGGAGGGCATGCACCCAGGTCTTGGCGTTGTAGGAGAAGCCGTTGCTGCTGCCGTCACTGTAGTGGCAGAAGACGCAGGCCTGGCCGTTGTTCATGTAGTTGTCATGGAACTCGTTGATCGGGGTGCCCATGGCCGTGGTGGGGCCGTTGGTGGTGAAGGCACCCAGGTTCCCGTGGCAGGACTCGCACGCGCCGGGCTTGATGATCTGGCGGCGGGCGATGAAGCCGTTCCCGGTCACGTTGGTCCAGATGGTCTTGGCCGGCAGCAGCACGCCGCCCGTCCCCTGCCCGACGGCCGCGGTGGCTGCCGTCCAGGTGAAGTTGGGCGCGCCGCCGGGGCGGTTGGCCCAGAAGGGGCTGGGGGTCAGGTTGGTCTGCACGATCCCGGCGAAGCCCATGCCCACCGCGGCGAGCTGGGTGCCCGTGGGCACCACGATGCCGTCCATGGTGATCTGGTAGGTGCCGGCCGTGGAGGTGGCCACGATGCCCTGGGAGGCCAGCAGCAGCGTGGAGGAGCTCCTGGTGGCCAGGGCGGTGTGGTTCCAGATCTGGCGCAGGTTCCAGGACCCGTAGTCCTGGTGGCCGTAGTTGTAGTCCGTCGGCGTGATGCCGTCCTGGGGCAGGCCCATGGTCAGCATGAAGTTGGGACCGGCGGCGAACCCGGTGGGCATCGCCTCGCCCGTGACGGGGGTGGTGCCGGGGGTGAAGGTGTTGAGGGTGGTCGGCGTCCCGTTGACCAGGATCTGGAACTGGACCACGGGGTTCCCGGAGGCGTTGACGGTCGCGGAGACGATGTTGTAGGAGATCGAGGCCGCTCCGGCGGGCAGGTTGTCAGGGTTGGTGGCCTGCCAGTTGTAGGTCTTGTTGTAGGGGTTGTAGCTGGGGGCGGTGTTCGTGCCGTTCTCCGAGGGGCTCATCAGCGGGGTGTGGTAAGTCGCGATGAGGGTCGGGGTGTGGCATCCGGCGCACTGGGTATCGTCGCTGCGCGGGCCGCCGATGTGGTTGGCACCGGTGGTGAAGTCCACGTTGTCGTGGCATCCGCCGCAGGCAGCGCGGCTCGGAGCGGTCTGCCAGTTGCCGGCCTGGGGTGTCGCGGGGCTGGACACGTGGCAGACGGTGCAGTTGATGATGTTCGTCGGGAAGTTGATGCTGTACTCCCCGGCGACGCCGGACGTGGCGCTCCAGGCTGCCGTGTTGTCGGGCGTGATGTCGTGGCCCGTCATCTGCAGGTTGGAGCCCATGTGGATCTGGTGGATCAGCTGCCGGAAGTCGAACTCGGCAGTGCCATTCACCTGTTCCGTGTTGCTGCTGGTGAACCCGGTTTCCGATGCGTTCCGGGTGGCCTCGGTGAATCCGTAGCGGCGCTGGTCGGTGTGGCAGATGACGCAGTTCCGGGGGTCCGTCCGGTGCCCGCCGTGGTAGGCGAGGGAGGTGTGGCAGGTGTTGCAGACCGCGGCGCTGACGATCTCGCGGGTGCTGGCCGAAGGCTGCACGGCGGCCCCGGTGGCGGGGATGAAATCGTAGACCACGTTCAGGGGGTGCTTGAGTTCGGCGGTGGGGCCACCGGCGGAACCGTCGGGGGTGTTGGCATGCTGGCCGGAACCCATGCCTCGGGCATTGCCGAAGAACTCCATCACCACACGGGTGTCGGCATTGGGATCGAAGGGCAGGTCCGCCGGATCCAGGGCGCTGACGTCCACGTTGTTCGCCGTGCCGTAGGTGCTCACTTCCGAGGCGACCTTGGTGATGTCCGTGGCGAAGGTGTAGGTGTAGGTGCCGTCGCCGTGGCCGACCAGGGTGCCGTTACCGTCCGTGGTGGGACCGGTGGGCACCGACGTGGGATTGGCCACGTTCGGTGTGGTCATGACGATGTAGTTCACCCACTTGCTGGGAACCGGGCCGGCGGCCGGGATCAGCTTGGCGATGGTGAAGGTGAAGTTCGGGTAGCTGGCCGTCAGATCCTTGGCGGGGTTCAGCTTGGTGAAGTTCTCCAGGCCCACGATGCCGTTCCCGTTGGCATCGGTGAGCGTGAAGTTCACCACCGGCTGACCCTGGGTGGGGCTGACCGTCACGCTGGTGATGGTGCCGATGGGATTGAGGTTGACCCACTGGTCCGGCGTCAGGTTGGCGGCGTTGATGATCGCCGTGCCGTTCGTCCCGTTGGTGCCGTTGGTCCCGTTGGTGCCGTTGGTCCCGTTCACGCCGGCGGTTCCGGCAGGACCGGCTGGGCCGGTGCTCCCTTTGCAGCCCACCAGGGCCAGGGCGATCGCCGCGCTGCCGAGCAGCCAGCAGATCTGTTTCAGAGGACGCTGTTCCATGGTTCGACTCCTGGGATAGGGGAGGGGGGGGATGGATCCTGTCCAGGTCTGACGTGCCTGGTGGCAGTGGCCTGGAAGGGGCATAGACGATCCTGTGATCGCAAAAACAACCTAGACTCACGTGCAGGCCTTCCAGAAGGGGCAAATAAATATGAAAAAATGAACACATGGTCATATAAAAAACATTCATGACTCGTGGGTGACATGTATTCTTTTGCTACAAATTGTTTTTTTTAAATACTTGAATGTCAAAAATATAGTAAAAAATATGCATTGATGTAATTAATTGTTTTTTTGACTTCAAACACTGATGACCAAATTGTGATCTTTGGCACATTCCTTTTTTCCAGGCAGGGGGGTGTCAGGTTTCTGCGCCGGGACCCCGGGATCGGCCTGCCATGGCAGACTGGGGGCTGGAGAGACGCATGAGTCCGAAGATCAGCCGCGCCGCCCTTTTCGACGTCCTCAACAGCACCCTCGTCCCGGGCACCAGCGCCTCGCTGACCACCCTCAAGGCGGTGAAGGGGCTCGATGTCGGGGAAGGGCGGGTGACGGTGCTGCTCCAGCTCCTGGATGCCTACCGGGACCGGGAGGAGGCGATCCGGCAGCTCCTGTCCGAGCGTCTCCGCGCCCAGCCGGGCGTGGAGGCGGTGGAGGTGGAGATCGCCTGGGAGAAGGGGGCCCAGGTGGAATTCAAGAACCTCATCCCGGGCATCAAGCGGTGCGTGGTGGTGGGTTCGGGCAAGGGGGGCGTGGGCAAGAGCACCGTCACGGTCAACCTGGCCATCGCCCTGGCCCAGCGGGGCCTCAAGGTGGGCCTGCTGGATTCGGACCTCTATGGCCCCTCCATCCCCATGATGCTGGGCCTCAAGGATTCCCCCCTGGCCTCGCCCGAGGGCCGGATCCTCCCCTCGGAGGCCTTCGGGGTGAAGGTCATGTCCATGGGCCTCCTCATCGAGGAGGACCGCCCGGTGATCTGGCGCGGCGCCATGCTCAACAAGGCCCTCCAGCAGTTCCTGAGCGACGTGGCCTGGGGGGACCTGGACGTGCTGTTCATTGACCTGCCGCCGGGCACGGGCGATGTCCAGCTCACGCTGGTCCAGAACGCGCAGGTGGACGGCGCCATCGTCGTCAGCACGCCGCAGGACGTGGCCTTCCTCGATGCCCGGAAGGCCATCGGCATGTTCGGCGTGGTGAAGATCCCCGTGATGGGGGTCATCGAGAACATGAGCAGCTTCATCTGTCCGGGCTGCGGCCAGGAGACGCCGATCTTCGGCCACGGGGGCGTGCGTGCGGCGGCGCTCCGCATGGAGCTGCCCTTCCTGGGCGAAGTCCCCATTGACCTGGCGATCCGCGAGGGCGGGGACAGCGGGGCCCCCCTGGTGACCGCCCACCCGGACAGCCCCCAGACGCGGATCTTCCGGGACATGGCCGAGAGCCTCCAGGCGCGCCTGGGCCTCTGAGACCTTTCGCGGGGACTGCCGCTACACTGGGGCATGGCCAAGCCAAGGATCCCCGAATCGCTCGCGGAAGACCTGCTGGAGCGGCTCCGCGCCCGTTTCCATCCCTGGCCGCTCATCTCCGGCTGGGGCCTCGCCATCGAGGCGGTCGCCCCCGGGACGGCTGCGATGCGGCTGGTCCCGACCCCTGCGGTGCTGAACGGAAGCCGCGGCACGGTGAACGGCGGCGTGCTGGCCACCATGGCGGACATGGCCAGCGCCCTGGCCCTGTCCACCGCCTTCGACGGCGCCATGCCCTTCGCGACCTCGGACCTGCACATCCGGTACCTGGAGCCCGCCAAGGGCGAGGTCCGGGCCGAGGCCCAGGTGGTCAGGCTCTCCCAGCGCGGCGGTGTCACGGAGTGCCGCCTCTTCTGCGGCGGCCAGCCCGTCTCCCTCTGCACCGCCTACTTCGCCATCAAGCCGGGCCTGGCGGGCTGAGGTGCCCGGGTTGCAGCCTTTCCCCGCGGGGACGCCCACCCGGGACGGCCCCCTGACACGGCTGAAGACGGCCCTCATGCTGCTTTTCGCCGTGGTGCTGGC
>DAIDKC010000321.1 GCA_027451045.1 Holophagaceae bacterium
ACTGGATCCTGCGTGGCGCCTGCGGGGCGGATGGGCCTGGGAACATCACTCCGCCGTGAACTACATCCAGGGGAACAGCGGGAACGGATTCCGGTGGTTCCTGGAACTCGCCGTCAGGCGGTTCAACTGAGCCCACAATCCGCCAGGCACGGCACGCTCGACCAGGATTGCGCATGATTGCCGGATTCCGCCCCTCTGATCCCGCCCAGGATCCCCGCCCCGCCCTCGTGCTGGTCCACTACGGACCTCCGGACCTCACGCGCCGCTGTCTGGAATGCCTCGCGTCGGTCGAGACCGAGCCCCACCGTGTCGTGATCGTGGACCACGGGCCCGGAGAAGGCCTCGCTGCCGCGCTGGCGGGCGCCCACCCGGACGTCGAGGTGCTGACGGACCACGGCAATCCGGGCTTCGGCGCAGGCTGCAACCGCGGGGCCCGCCACGCCTTCGCCACCGGCGCGCCTGCAGTGTGGTTCCTCAACAACGATGCCCTCCTCGAGACCAGCGTGCTGGATCGGCTGATGGCCCTCTCCGGCCAGCATCCCGAGGTCGCGCTCTGGGCCACCCACCAGGTCAACGGGCACCGCCGCGAGGGCACCTATGTCCACCGGGGCTGGTACCGCCGGGGGCTCGAGCCCTGCCGGTACCCGGCGCCCCGGGGTTGCCAGGTCCTGAAGCCCTCGGAATCCCTGGGCGGCGCCAGCCTCTTCGTCAGCCGCGCGGCCTGGGAGAAGCTCGGTCCATGGCCCGAGCAGTTCTTCCTCTACTGGGAGGACGTGGCCTGGTCCAGGCGGGCCCACGAACTGGGGCTGCCGCTGGTGCTCACGAACCAGGAGGTGCTGCACCTCAGCTCGCGCACCGTGGGGCGGCGCAGCCACCTCCAGGTGTTCTACAACGCCCGGAACCGCCTGCTCCTGCGCCACCAGATCCGCCCCAGGGCCAGGGTCGCGCGCTTCTTCTTCGGCCTCTACCTGCTCCAGAAGCGGGTCTTCCAGGGCCGCTGGGACCTGCTGAAGCCGGCCTGGGACGGCGTCCGCGCCGGCTGGCGCAACGAGCAGGGCCGCGATCCGCGATACTGAGGGACCCGAGGCCGCGGCATGAGTGATTCCAGGTCCATCCCCGAAGGCGCCACTTGGCTGCGCTTCCCCCGCTTCGTGGGGGATGCGGCCATGCAGCTCCCGGTGCTCCGTCTCCTGCGGCAGATGGACATCGGGCCGCTGGTGGTGTGGGGTCCCGCGGCCACCCTGGCCTTGGTTGAGGGAACCTGGTTCTGCGATGCGGTGCTGCCGGATGCGGGGAAGCCGGGCCCCTGGGCCATGGCCCGCGTCCTCCGGCGGCATCGTGCCGCCCGGAGCATCCATTTCCCCAAGTCCCTCCGCCCCGCGCTGGCCGCCTGGCTGGCCCGGGTGCCGGAGCGCATCGGCGTAGACGAGAGCCTGGCCGGCCCCTTCAATACGCACAGCGGACCTTTCTGGGATGCCGAAGGGCCCTTCCTGCTGCGCTACCACGCCGTGCTGGCAAGGCGCTGGCCGGGACTCCCCCCCATGCCCTACGCGGACTTCGATTCCGGAGCGCCCATCGCGAGACCCGGAGGCCCCTACCTCTGCCTCATGCCGGGCTCGACCTGGCCCTCCAAGGCCTGGCCCGCAGCCGCCTACCGGGCCTTCCTCCTGCGGGCCCGCTCCGGGGGATTCGAGGTCGCCGTGCTCGGATCCCCCGGCGAGGCGCCGGTCTGCGATGCGGTGGCCGGAGAGGAGGGGATCAACCTCTGCGGGCGGACCACCCTGAAGGAGGCGGCGGCCTGGCTCCGCGGGGCGCGCGCAGCTCTCGGCAACGACTCGGGGCTGAGCCACCTCGCCGCGGCCTGCGGGACCCCCACCCTGGCCCTCTACGGCGCCACCGATCCGGGGGGATCCACGCCCTGGGGGCCCCGGAGCAGGGGCCTGCGGCGGGAGGGCGTGCCCTGCGCCCCCTGCTTCCGGCCCGATTGCGCCATCGAAGGCCACCCCTGCCTGGCGGGCATCGGGGTGGATGAGGTCTGGGAGGCCATGGTGGAGCTGCTCCCGGCGTAGAATGGCCCCTGCTTCCTGCCGAGGTCCGCATGATCCGCCGACTCCTCTTCGCCTTCGCCGCGGTCTCCCTGATGGCCCAGGCCCCGGTCATCCACTTCGACGCGTTCCACCGCGACCTCGGCCGGATCACGCCGGACCGGAAGGTCACGGCCACCTACGATGTGACCAACGCCGGCAACGCCGTGCTGAGCATCACCCAGGTCCGCCCCTCCTGCGGCTGTACCGCCACGGTGCTCGGGAAATGGTCCATCGCCCCCGGGGAGAGCACCCAGCTGGTCGCCACCTTCAACCCGCAGGGGTACCGCGGCCAGGTACGGAAATCCATCGAGGTCTTCTGCAACGACCCGAAGACCCCCACCGTCACCCTGAGCTTCGAGGCCAACGTGGTCCAGGACATCATGCCGTCCGTGGATGCGCTCTACCTGACGGCCGCCCGCACGCGCCCGGCCCAGGCGGTGGTCCGCTACAGCCCGGGCGATGGCCAGCCCGTGAAGATCACGGAGGCCCGTGCGCCCGGCGCGCCCTTCCTGGCCTTCGCCTGGCACCAGCAGGGGCAGGACGCCGTGCTCAACGTCACCCTCGACGGCCAGAAGGTGCCCAAGGGGCAGTTCCGGGGCGTCGAAGCCGCCACCGTGAGGTTCACCAACCCCCGCATGCCCGAGCTGCCCCTGGATATCCAGTGGGAACTGCAGCCGGCGATCGTGGCCACCCCCTCGGTCCTGGTCTTCGAAGGCAAGGCCGGCACCGACCAGCACCTCCACCTGGTGCTCAAGCAGGCCGACGGGAAGCCCTTCAGGATCACCGGAGGATCCTGCTCCCTCTCCCAGGTGCGGGTGATGGGCCTGATGCAGGCCCCGGCCCCGCAGCAGGCCCTCGACATCGTCCTGCCGGCATCGGTGAAGGCCGGGCGCTACAGCGAGACCCTCGCCCTCGAGACCACCGATCCCGACCAGCCCGAATTGACGCTTCGCATCGCCGCGATCCTGAAATAGCCGCCCCCTGTCGGCTGGGCGGGGCGGACCCTTGCGGTCCCGCGCCCGTCTTCTAGGCTGGAAGGATGCAGGCATCCCGCAGCTCCCATCTCGTGGCCGTCCTGAGCCTGGCCTTCATCGCCGCCGTCTGGGGCGGAGGCTTCCCCGCCACCAAGTACGCGCTCCAGGCCGGGCTCTCCGTCGGCGCCCTCCTTGCCCTGCGTTTCGCCATCGGCACGGCGGGACTCGGCGCCTGCCTCCTCCTCCTGAGGATCCCCCTGCGGCGGCGGGCCGTACTGGACGGCCTGTGGCTGGGGCTGGTGCTGACCACCCTTTTCTGGCTCCAGACGGACGGGCTCCGGTTCACCACCACCGCCAAATCGGGCTTCATCACGGGGCTCTACGTGGTCTTCACCCCCATGGTGGCCCTGCTCGCGGGAGACCGGCTCCGCCCCGTCCACGGCATCGGCGCCGCCGTGGCCCTCACCGGGCTCCTGCTCCTGGTCCGGCAGCCCGGGGCCGCCTGGGGCGGGTGGAACCGTGGCGATTCCGAGACCTTCGTGGCAGCGATACTCTGCGGGGTCCACATCGTCCTGACGGCCCACTTCTCCCGACGATCCTCGGGCTGGGTCCTGGCCTTCACCCAGGTGGCGGTGACGGGCCTCCTCTCCCTGGGCCTCGCGCTGGCCCTGCCCGCGCCCTTCGGCTTCGCGGGCGCCCTGTCGGCCCTGGCCCGCCCCGGGACCTGGGTGGCCCTGGGCTTCATGGGGCTGCTGGCCACCACCCTCGCCTTCTACGTCCAGAGCACCATGCAGGCCCGCCTCGGGGCCACGGAAAGCGCCATCCTCTTCTCCACCGAGCCCCTCTGGACCGCCCTCCTGGCCGTGAGCGGATGGATTCCGGGCATCCGGGAACACCTGAGCCGGACGCAGTTCGCGGGCGGCCTTCTCATCCTGGCGGCGACCCTGGTGGCCGAACTGGGCCCGCGCCTGCTCCGCCGCCTCCAGGCGCAGGCAGAGGACACCATCGGGTAGCGCTATCCTGGTCGGGAAGGAGGCGCGGGATGTTCATCGTCACAGGCGGCGCGGGATTCGTGGGCAGCAACCTGGTGAGGGCCCTGAACCGCGCGGGGCACACGGACATCCTGGTGGTGGACAATCTCGAGCGGGGCGAGAAGGCCCGCAATCTGGCCGACCTGGTGATCTCCGACTACCTCGACAAGCGGGCGTTCCGGGCCCGCCTGGATGCCGGCACCCTGGACCTGCGCCCGGAGGCCGTGTTCCACAACGGGGCCTGCTCCGACACCATGGAGCCCGACGGCCGCTACATGATGGAGAACAACTTCGGCGACTCGAAGGCCCTCCTCCACTGGTGCCTGGCGCGGCGGACCCCGCTGGTGTACGCCTCCAGCGCCGCCACCTACGGCGCGAGCCGGGATTTCGAGCCGGTGCCCAAGAATGAGCGCCCCTTGAACGTCTACGGCTATTCGAAGCTGGCCTTCGACCAGCACGTCCGGAGCCTCTTCCCGGCCATCCAGAGCCCGGTCGTGGGCCTTCGCTACTTCAACGTCTACGGTCCCCGGGAGGGGCACAAGGGCCGCATGATGTCCGTGCTGCACCAGCTCCTCCGCCAGCTCAAGGAGCACGGGGTCTGCCGCCTCTTCGAGGGGACCGACGGCTACGCGGACGGCGGACAGCTCCGGGACTTCGTCTTCGTGGACGACGTCAACGCCATTGCCCTCCACTTCGCCGGCGCCGGCATGGGCAAGGGCATCTTCAACGCGGGGACCGGCCGGGCCCGGAGCTTCAACGACATCGCGAACACCCTGATCCGCCTGCTGGGCCGGGGGCGGATCGAGTACATCCCCTTCCCCGAGGCCCTGCGGGGCAAGTACCAGAGCTTCACCCAGGCGGACGTCCGCAGCCTCCGCGGCGCGGGCTTCTCCGCCCCCTTCACGGAACTGGAAGCCGGCATCGAGGCGACCCTGGCCGAGTCGGAGGAGCCCGTCCCAGGCCGGTCCTAGTCCTCCAGCCGGTCGAGGATCACGAGGGTCACGTCGTCCACGAACGGGGAGGGGGCATTGAAGGCCCGGATCCTCGACACGAGCTCGTCCGCGGCGGCATCTGCATCGGCGGGCAGTTCGGCGCAGAGCCGCCGGAGGCCGGCCTCCCCCAGCATGTCGTGGTCCTCCCGCTCCACCTCCACCATGCCGTCCGTGTAGAGCACCAGGCGGTCCCCGGGCTGGCATTCCGCGCGTGATTCCGTGAAGGGCAGCCCGGGATCGAGTCCGAGCATGAAGCCGGTGCCGCGCAGGACCTCGGAGCGGTGGAGCCCCCCGCGGGCTCCGGACACGATCCTGAGGGGGGCGCAGTGCCCTGCGGCCACATAGCGGATGCTGTCCTCCCCCGGGTCGAGCCGGGCGAGCCAGGCGGTGGCGAACTGTTCGGCCAGCGTGGACCGGCACAGGTCCTCGTTCATGCCCCGGGCCCAGGAGAGGGGCTCCCCCCCGAGCCGGACCTGGTTCTCGAAGGAGGTCTTCACCATGGCCGAGATGAGCGCGGCCGAAACCCCGTGGCCGCTCACGTCCGCAATCATGATCGCCGTCCCTCCGTCCGGAAGGGGGAGTACGTCGTAGATGTCCCCGCCGATGCCCGAAGCGGGCAGGTAGCGGTGGGTATAGCGGGCGCCGGGGGCCTCGCCGGGCAGCTTGGGCAGCAGCCCCATCTGGAGGGCGGCAGCCAGTTCCATCTCCTCCTGCACCTTCTCCTGGAACAGCGTCAGCTCGCGGTTCTGGCGGCGGATCTCCTTCTGCATCCCGATCAGGCGGAAGCTGGAGTCCACCTTGGCGAGCACCTCCTGGGCATGGAACGGCTTGGGGATCATGTCGTCCGCCCCCAGGGCCAGCCCCCCGACCCGGGAAGCCGTGCCGTCCATGGCGGAAAGGATGATGAAGTAGATGTCCTGGGTGGCGGGGTCCGCCTTCACGTGCTTGCAGAGCTCGTCGCCCGCCATGCCCGGCATCCGGAGATCCGAGATGATCAGGTCGGGACGGAGCCGGCCCATCTCTTCCAGGGCCTCCGCCCCGTTGCCCGCGATGAGGACCTGGTAGTCCGCGCGCTTCAGGTAGAAGCTCAGGATGTCCCGGATGGGGGCCTCGTCGTCAACGACCAGCACGACACCCTTGGCCATGGGGACCCTTCACGCAGGGATGGTTGCGGACTGCAGGCGCAGGCGCGGCCCGGCCGGACCGTGCGCGGGGAGGCGACCCAAGGGGCGGACAGCCCCCCGTTCCAGCGATCAGGCGCCCCGGAGGGCGTCCTGCTCGGTGGCGAAAATGGAGAAGTAGTTCGTGAGGTTGGTCTGGTCGAAGGTCTTCTTCACAGGCGGCGGCAGGCAGCAGAGGTGGAGCCGCCCGCCGGACTTGTCCACGCTGTTCCGCGCAGCGACCAGGAGGCCCAGACCCGACGAATCAATGAAGCTGACCCCCTCGAGATTGATGACCAGGAGCTTGGGCTGGGCCGTCGCCACGGTCTCCCGGATGACATCCCGCAGCTGGGCGGTCACTTCGAAGTTGACCTTGCCCTGGATGGACACCACCGAAGCGGTGCCGTCTTGGCGGGTCTGGATGTTCAGCATGGTTCCTCCTGAAGGATTCCCTGGAGCACTCGCCGCCGGGCGGCATCGCGCTGACGCTGCTTGTATTCCGCGTGGGACGCGGGCCCGGACTGGGCACTCTGGAAACCGGATGACTCCATCACTTGGACTTCATGTGCGAAGAAAAAGGTAAACTCCTCGGTTTCCTGGATCAACTCCGGAATGCGGGCCAGGTCCGAAACCTCCGTGTCGCCCATGGTCTGGAGGCGCTCCTGGAGGGTCTCCAGGGCGCGGGTGGCCGGGCTCGGAAGGCGGATCAGCGTGCGGGCGGTGAACTGGACGGCCGCGTAGTCCCGGCTCGAGAAGGGGTTCTGCCCTTCGCCGGGCGACTTCAGGGCCAGCCGCGCACTGAGTTCCCGGCGCCGCTCGGGGCTCAGTTCCTGGATGCAGAAGGCCGGGGGCAGATCCTGCATCCAGGCCTCGAGGGCCTGCAGGTCAATCATGAGGTTCCGGCTCCGGCTGGGCTTGATGTGGGTGGGCATCAGGACATGGTGGTCCAGGAGGAAGCGGATCACCATGAGCACGCCGAGGTGGTCCTCCGCCACGAACCGGATGCCAATCTGGTCGTAGATGGTCTCCGCCACGTTCTCGGGCTTGTGGAGCATCTTCAGGAGCATGGACACCCGGTCCTTGTTCTCCTTGCGCTCCACGGCCACCAGCGGCACGTCGTACGCCCCCCGCAGCAGCAGCCGCCCCCCCTCCCGGACCAGGAAACGGTCGTAGCGGCTGAACACCTGCCGCTGGATCTCGGGCAGGGAGCGGAGGTTGATGTTGTGGTCCACGTGGAAGAGCGTGTGCATCACTCGCAGGAGAGCACACGCCCACCGGCCGCGGTGGGTGGTGGGGCGCTCCGAGGCCCAGACCAGCAGGTCGAGCGGGTCCTCCAGCCCCCCCAGCCCCGGCGGAACATGGAGGTCGGTGCCGTCCAGCACCACGCCCTCCAGGAAGTCCAGCGCATCCTCGTAGACCCGCATGACGTGGGCCCGCTGGGCCGCAATCCCCAGGTCGTAGCCGTAGTTCAGGGCGAAATCCCGGGCCGCCTCCCGGCTGTGGATCGCCAGGGAATCGAGATCTATGGGCGACCCGCCCCCCAGGACCACACGGGTCACCTCGGGGGGGAGCGGAAACAGGGGTGCGGGCGTCATGGCGCTAGGATCTCACCGGCATCGGACGGGGTTCATAAAAAAACGGGGCGCGATGAAACAGCGCGCCCCGTTCCAGTCCAGGTCCAGACTACTTGATGGCGAAGGCGGCCACGAGCACGTAGATCACGAGCGCTTCGATGAGGGCCAGACCGATGATCATCGTGACCATGATCTTGCCACCGGCCTGGGGGTTGCGGGCCACGCCTTCGCAGGCGGTGGCCACGGCCTTGCCCTGGCCCAGACCGCAGCCGGCAGCCGCGATGGCAAGGGAGAGGTGCGCCAGGAAGCGGCCGTCGAAGATACCGTTGCCGGCAGCCGCGGCAGGCACGCCCTGGGCGAAGGCCGCGACGGCCATGGTGAAGAGGAAGGCGGTGGTGAGGAACTTCTTCATGGGAGTGCTCCAGGAAAAGGTGTCCAGGGGGTTCGGAATCCCGGGGACGGTGAACAGGCGACAAGGGGAAGGCACAGGTGCGGGGCTAGGCTCTGCCCGGACCCTGCATCGGAGGGTCCTGGGGGGGCCTGCCCGCGAGCGGGCACCCCCAGGGCGGCATTAATGCTCGTGCGAGACCGCCCCGCTGAGGTAGATGATCGTCAGGAGGGCGAACACGAAGGTCTGGACCAGGCCGAAGAAGAGGCCCAGCACCATCATGGGGATCGGCAGCAGGAGCGGCATCAGGGCGAAGAAGATGCCGGCCACGACGTGCTCGCCCGCGATGTTGCCGAATAGACGCAGGGAGTGGCTCAGGATGCGGGAGAACAGGCCCAGGAGTTCCAGGGGCAGCAGAAGGATCCACATGAAGGCGTACCACGGCAGGGGGCCGGCGAAATGGGACCAGTACTTGACGATGCCGTGCTCCCGCATGCCGTGGAAGTTGTAGTACGCGAACACCACCAGGGCGGCGGCCAGGGTCACGCTCCAGGTGCTGGTGGCGGGACTCAGGCCGGGGATCAGGCCGAAGATGTTGTTGAAGAAGACGAACAGGGTGATGGTACCCACGAAGGGCAGGTAGCGTTCCCCGTGGTGCGGGATGCTGTCGGAGATCAGGCCCTGCAGCCCGGTCACCAGCGTCTCGAAAACCTGCTGGAGGGGCCCGGGGATGCGCGCAAGGCGCCACCGGACCAGCGCGGAGACGAGCATCGCCAGGAGCGCGGCCAGGGTGGCATTCAGGAGGTTGTCGTAGCGCTGGAGGATGGACATGGGCTCGCCATGGGCGAACCCGGGCCAGGGATGCTGGGACAAGCCGAGCACATGGGTCAGCCACAGGGAGAGCAGCGATGCGTGGTGTTCCATCTCGGGAAGGCCTCTAGTCGGGGGGGTGGAACAGGATGCTTCGGATGGCCAAACGGAAAGCTTCCAGGAGGAGTCCGGCTACGAAGAGCAGCACACCCGTCACAAGCGGCAGGGTCTCCGCTGGGTACCTGGCTATCATCACACGCAGCACCACGATGATCAATGCCAGTTTGCCCAGGGAGAGGAAGGCGTAGAGCCATCGCACCCGGACCGAAGGGGTGAGCATCCGGGCGGTCAGGAGCCAGTGGAGGCCCCAGTAGGATAGGCTGGCCAGCCCGCCCACGAGGAAGGCCAGGGCGGCGGTGCGTCCCCCCAGGAGGCCCCACAGGAGGCCCCCCAGGGGCAGCAGGGCGACCTGGAACCGGGTGACCCAGCGGAGGTGGCCCCGGCCGTCAGGGTCCATCGTGTTCCTTCTTCTCATCCTCGATCCGTCGGCTCTCGTCGGCGTCCCAGCGCACCACGCGGCGGGTGACCTTGTACAGTTCCCAGAAGGCGGTGGCGATGCCCCAGGCAAGTCCGGCTAGCCCCCCGCCCTCGGCGTGGCCGAAGAGGGATCCGATCCAGCGCCCCAGGAAGAAGCCCAGGGTGATGCTGATGGGAAACACCAGTCCCAGGGAGACGAGATCGCTCCAGAGGATCCGGTCCGTGGCCTGGCCCGGGCGGCGCTTCCGCCTGAAAATCATGCCCCCTCCATGAAGAAGGGCGCGGG
Organism: Holophagaceae bacterium; assembly: GCA_027451045.1. Taxonomy (GTDB): domain Bacteria; phylum Acidobacteriota; class Holophagae; order Holophagales; family Holophagaceae; genus Geothrix. The sequence goes on from DAIDKC010000321.1 coordinate 9,840, forward strand.
AGGCCTCCCGCGCCCTTCCAGTGTACGGTTCGTGTTCAACCCAGGGCGACCTTGCCCGCCCAGTCCAGCAGCCAGGGACCGAAGGCCGTCCCGACGAGGATCAGGAAGCAGGCGGTACCCACGATGAAGGTGGGCATCGAACCCAGGGGCGCGACCTCCCCTTCGGCGGGCTCCTTGAAGTACATCTGGTTCACCACGCCCAGGTAGTAGTAGGCGCTCACGGCACTGGTGAGCAGCGCGATCACCGTCAGGGTCACATGCCCCTGCTCGATGGCCAGCTTGAACAGGTAGAACTTACCAAAGAAGCCGAGAAGAGGCGGGATCCCAGCCAGGCTGAGCAGGAACATCATCATGGCGAAGCCGAGGACCGGATGTTTCCGGCCCAGCCCCCTGAAGTCCTCGATGCGCTCCCCTTCGCCCTGCCCCTGGAGGTGGATGACCACCGCGAAGGCCCCGAGGTTCATGACCACGTAGATGGCCATGTAGAGCCACACCGCCTGGGCCCCGGCCACGGGGTCGGCCGAGAGCACCCCCAGCAGCATGTAGCCGACATGGGCGATGCTGGAGTAGGCCAGCAGCCGTTTCATGCTCACCTGTCGGACCGCCGCGACGTTGCCCAGGATCATGCTCGCGCCGGCGATGTAGGAGAGCGGGAGGATCCACGTCGAGATCAGGCTGTGGAATCCGGTCCCGAAGATCCGCAGGAAGGCCGCGAGCGCGGCCGCCTTGGGCGCGGTGGCCATGAAGGCGGTGATGGGCGTGGGGGCTCCCTCGTAGGCGTCCGGGGACCACATGTGGAAGGGGACCGCGGCCACCTTGAAGCCCATGCCCACCAGAACCATCAGAATGCCGCCAGTCACCAGGAGGGAATCGGGCCGCGGCGCAAGCGCCAGGGCCTGGCCGAGGTCCGCGAGGTTGGTCGTGGTTCCGCCGGCGGCACCGTAGAGGAGGCTGATGCCGTAGACCAGGATGCCGCTGGAGAAGGCACCGAGAAGGAAGTACTTGAGACCGGCCTCCACACTGGTCTTCCAGTCCCTGAGGTAGGCCACCAGGATGTAGATGGAAACCGCCATCAGCTCGAGGCTGAAATAGACCGAGATGAGGTCGGAGGCCCCGCAAAGGAAGAGCATCCCCGCCAAGGCGAAGAGGATCAGGGCGTAGTACTCCACGGTCTGCTGCTTGAGGCCGTTCAGGACCCTCTGGCTCAGGGCCACCGCACCGGCTGCGCCGAGGACGCACAGGAGCTGGAAGCCCCGGGCGAGCCCGTCCACCTGGAACATGCGGTTGAATCCGATGCCGTCATCCACCCGCATGACGAGCCAGGCCGTGATGGCGAGTGCCACCAGGGTGACGGGCGCCCACCGGTGCTTCTCGCTCCGGTTCACCAGGAGATCCCCAGGCCAGAGCATGAGCGTGGCCACGATGATCAGGAAGAGTTGGGGGGTGATCAGGTACGCGTCCCGGAAGAGCGCGTCCAGGAGCCCCTGCGCGAAGCCGGTCATCAGTGACCTCCTCCGTGGATCGCTTCGGTGGCAACCTCAGGCGCCTCCATCCCGTGCATCCCGATCCGGGCGGCCGAGGCCTGCTGGGCCTCCAGCGCCTGGGCCTGGTAGAAGCCGGGGTTCACCTGCATCACCAGCTTGTGGACGGGCGCGTCCATGATCTCCATGACCGGCTTGGGATACAGGCCGATCCAGAAGGCCGCGACGATGAGCGGCGCGAAATAGAGGACCTCCCGCAGGTTCAGGTCCTTCATCTTCTCGTTCACCGGGGCGATGGGCCCGAACATCACGCGCTGGTACATCCACAGCAGGTAGGCGGCACCGAGGATGATGCCCAGGGTCGCCACCAGGGCGGCCCAGGGGAAGGCCTGGAAGGAACCCATGAGGATGATGCTCTCGCCGATGAACCCGTTCAGCAGCGGCAGGCCCAGGCTGCTCATGACCATGATCATGAAGATCGTGGCATAGACGGGCATGCTCTTCGAGAGGCCGCCGAAGTCCGCGATCATGCGGGTGTGCCGGCGCTCGTAGACGATGCCCACCGCGAGGAAGAGCCCGCTGGTGCTGATGCCGTGGTTGAGCATCTGGAACAGTCCGCCCTCGATGCCGTACGGATTCAGGGCGAAGAGGCCCAGCATGCACATGCCGAGGTGGCTCACCGAGGAGTAGGCCACCAGCTTCTTCATGTCCTTCTGGATCATGGCCACCAGCGCGCCGTAGACGATGCCGATGAGGGCCAGGGTGATGAAGAAGGGCAGGAGCGCCCGGGTGGCCCAGGGGAGGATCGGGAGCAGGAAGCGGACGAAGCCGTAGGTGCCCATCTTCAGGAGGATGGCCGCCAGGATCACGGAACCGGCGGTCGGCGCCTGCACGTGGGCGTCGGGCAGCCAGGTGTGGAAGGGGAACATCGGGACCTTGATGGCGAACCCGATGAAGAAGGCCAGGGCCAGCAGGATCTGGAAGGTCTTCGTCTGCTGGGCGATCACGGGCGCCATGGCCTGGAAGCTGGCCAGGGAGAAGTCGTACACGCCGGTCGTCTTGTGCTGGAGGAAGTAGATGGCCAGGATGGCGACCAGCATCAGCACCGAGCCGGCCAGGGTGTAGAGGAAGAGCTTGATGGCGGCGTAGAGCTTCTGCGGGCCGCCCCAGATGGCGATGAGGAAGTACATCGGCACCAGCATCACTTCCCAGAACAGGTAGAAGAGGAACATGTCCTGGGTGATGAAGACGCCGAGCATGGCCGTCTGCAGGACCAGCATCCAGATGTAGTACTCCTTCTGGCGCTCGTTGATGGAGCCGAAGGAGCAGGCGATGGCGATGGGCCCGATGAAGGTGGTCAGCAGCCAGAGCAGCAGGCTGATGCCATCCATGCCCACGGCGAACTTGACGCCGATGGAGGGGATCCAGGTCCAGGCGTGGTACCACTGGACGGCGGCGCTGCTCCGGTCGTAGCCGAACCAGAAGGAGACGCTCAGGAGGAAGCTGAGGATCATCACGGCCAGGGAGCCGTACTCGAATACCTTGCGCTGGCCCTTGGGCACCAGGAGGAGGACCAGCGCGCCCAGGAGGGGCAGGAAGGTCGCCACCAGCATCAGTGTCGTATTTGCGGTGAACATGGGGACTCCAACCAGAGGGGCGTGGGCCTAGACCAGGAATTTCCAGAAGGCGAAGACGAGGAAGCCGAGGAACATGACGAAGGCGTAGTGCTGGAACCGGCCGCTCTGGATGCGGCGGAAGACGAGGCTGGTCTGCTGGATCAGCCAAGCCACTCCGTTCACCAGGCCATCCACGACCTTCTGGTCCACCCAGTGCATGCTGTCGGCCCACAGGACCGTGAACCGCGCGGCGCCATTGACCATGCCGTCCACCACCCAGGTATCGAAGCTCCAGAGCTGGGCGGAGAGGCGCTTGCAGGGCCCGATGAAGGCGGCCTCGTAGAACTCGTCCACGTAGTACTTCGCGTTCACCCAGCGGTACAGGTTTGGGAAACGCGCCACGAAGGCCTTGGGGCGGCTCCAGCTGGGATCCACCTTGTACATCCACCACGCCAGGATCATGGCCGATGGAGCAAGAACCAGGGTGGCAAAACCCATCAGGACCCACTGGATCATCGGGGTCGCCTGATCAACATGCACCACCGGAGCCGTCTGGTAGAGCAAGGGCTCGACCCACTTGGTGAACAGCTCCGCGGGCACGATGGGAAGGATCCGGTGGAGGTTCTCAGGATAGTTCAGGAACCCGCCCACCGTGGCCAGGCAGGCCAGGATGAGCACCGGGAGCCACATGCGCCAGGAGACCTCGTGGGGGTGGTGGCCCGACACGAAATCGTGGTCCTCGGGATCGTCGGCGTGGTGGTCGTGCGTCTTGTCCAGCTCGTGGACGTGGTTCTCGTGGTGGCCATGGGCCGCGTGGCCGTGGGCGTCCTGCCCATGATCGTCGTGGCCGTGGTGGGCCTCGGACTGCACCGTCAGCCCGTACGGGTCATCCCCGGCTCCGCGGTAGTTCCCGTAGAAGGTCATGGCGATCAAACGGGTCATGTAGAAGGCCGTGAAGAAGGCACCCGCCATGCCCAGGATCCAGGCCACGAGGTTCAGCACCGGACCGTCGTAGTGGCCGTGGTGGTACCAGCCGCGGAACACCTGCCAGAGAATCTCGTCCTTCGAGAAGAAACCCGAGAAGGGGAAGATGCCCGAGATGGCGAAAGTGGCCAGGATCATGGATATCGAGGTGATGGGCATGAGCTTGCGCAAGCCGCCCATGTTCCTCATGTCCTGCTCGTGGTGGCAGGCAGCTATCACGGCGCCGGAACCAAGGAAGAGGCTGGCCTTGAAGAAGGCGTGGGTGAACACGTGGAACATGCCCGCCGCGAAGGCGCCGGCGCCCATCCCCATGAACATGTAGCCCAGCTGGCTCACGGTGGAGTAGGCCAGCACCTTCTTGATGTCGTACTGGGCCAGGCCCATGGTGGCTGCGACGAACGCGGTCAGCGAACCGAACGCCAGCACCACGTGGAGCGCCACGGGGGCGTTCACGTAGATGAAGTTCAGGCGGGTGATCATGTAGAGGCCGCTGGTCACCATGGTCGCGGCGTGGATCAGCGCCGAAACCGGGGTGGGGCCAGCCATGGCATCCGGAAGCCAGACGTAGAGGGGAATCTGGGCGGACTTGCCCATGGCTCCTACGAACAGGCAGCACCCGATGAGGTTGAACCACCAGGTGGGACTGGCCGTATGGTGGAACAGCGTGATGGAGGGGAGCGCCATGATCCCGCGCACCGATCCCATGAGCGTGTCGTAGTCCAGGCTCCCGAAGATCATGAGGATCAGGAAGAACCCGATCATGAAGCCGAAGTCGCCGATGCGGTTGGTGACGAAGGCTTTCTTGCCCGCGACCGCCGCGAACTCCTTCTCGAAATAGAACCCGATGAGGAGGTAGGAACAGAGCCCGACGCCCTCCCAGCCCAGGAACATCATCAGGATGTTGGCGCCCAGCACGAGGTTCAGCATGCTGAACACGAACAGGTTCATGTAGGCCATGAATCGGTAGTAGCGCCCGTCGTTGCGCTCCTCGGCCATGTAGCCCGTGCTGAAGAGGTGGATCAGGAAGCCGGCCCCTGTCACCAGCAGGGCCATGCAGCCGCTGAGCACATCGAACTTGTAGGCCCAGGCGACCTTGTAGGTGGTCAACCCGCCCAGCACCCGGGCACCGCCCACATCCAGCCAGGTCCAGAGGGTCTGCTGGATGGAGCGGCTGTCCGCGGGCAGAGCGATCAGGCGCCCGAAATGGACGAGGGTAAGGATGAAGGAGATTCCGACGCTCCCGAGGGCGATGGCATCCACCACCTTGGTGTTGCGGAGCTTCCGGCCGGTGAGGCCGTTGAGGAGAAACCCGAAGAGGGGGAGGAAGGGAATCAGCCAGAGGAGGCTGCTCGGATGGGTGGCGGCGGTCATGGCAGAGGGTTCCAGGCTCATGGTCGTGGTCATCCCTTCAGCAGATTGATGTCATCCACCTGGACGGTGTCCCGCCGGCGGTAGAGCGCCACCACCAGGGCGAGGCCCACGGCCACTTCCGCGGCCGCGAAGCCCATCACCAGCAGGGCAAAGGCCTGGCCTGCGGGGGAACCGCTGTGGCGGGCGAAGGCGATGAAGTTCAGGTTGGCGGCGTTGAGCATGAGCTCGACACACATGAGGATCACCAGGGCGTTCCGGCGGATCAGCACACCAGCCACGCCGATGGAGAACAGGCCGAAGGAGATGAGAAGGACCGAATTCAGGCTGACCATCACACCCGCTCCGTCTTAGCCAGGACCACGGCCCCGACCAGGGCCACGAGGAGGATCACGCTCAGGATCTCGAAGGGCAGGAGGTAGTCTGCGAAAAGCCCGCGGCTCACCGCCTGGGCGTTCTGCCGGGCCACATCAAGCCCCTTGGCCAGCTCGGGGCGGAGAACCAGGGCATCGGAGGACGCAGCTCCGAAGAAGGCGCGGCGGAAGACCGCGGCGAAGGCCCCGACGCCGGCCAGGACGGCCACGATCGCCAGCCGGGACTGGTTCTGGAAGATGTCCCGCTCCTTGTACTTCGTCAGTTCCACGAGCATGACCACGAAGAGGAAGAGCACCACGATGCCCCCCGCATACACGAGGATCTGCGCCACGCCCAGGAACTGGGCGTCAAGGGAGATGTAGCAGCCGGCGACGCAGAGCATGGCGAACAGGAAGCCCAGGACGCTGTGTACCGCGCGCTTCGAGGCCACCATGAAGAGGGCGCCCGCCAGGGCCAGCAGGCCGAAGATGGCGAACATGTTCCTGCCGAGCGATTCGAGTAGATGTTCCATGGGGTGTCCTTCGGTGCGCGGAATGGGGGCGGGTCAGTCCTCGGCCACGCTGTACTGGCCTACGGGCGAGAGGGAGAACATGTTCTGTCCCAGTCCCTCCATGCCCAGGGAGAAGTCCTCCCGGTTGTAGGCCGCGAGCTCGAACTGGTGGTTCAGGATGATGGAATCGAACCCGCAGCTCTCGACGCAGAACTCGCAGAAGATGCAGCGCTCCATCTCGAAGTCGTAGCGCACGGGATAGGGCATCTTGCGCCCCTCCTTCTTGCCCTTCTCGATGGTGATGACCTGGGTGGGACAGATCTTCTCGCAGGCCAGGCAGCACACGCACTTGACCTCGCCCTGCTCGTCCTTGAGCAGCGTGAGGCGGCCGCGATAGCGGGGCGCCAGGCGCACCGGCACTTCGGGGTATTCCTGGGTGAAGTGCTTGATGTGGGCGCGGACCTTCTTCCGGTTGGCCGAGAAGAACACCCTGCCGAAGTACTTGCCGGTCAGCGTGAGGCCGGCCGCGATGTCGCCGGGGATCAGGGTCTTGAGCAGGCGCATGGATCCTCCCTCAGAAGGCGTAGCGGATCACGGCCGCGATGAAGAGGTTCACCAGCGTGAGGGGGATCAGGTACTTCCAACCCACCTCCATGAGCTGGTCGTACCGGTAGCGCGGCAGCGTGGCCCGCACCCAGATGAAGGCAAACAGGATGAGGCTCACCTTCGCCATGAAGAAGAGGAAGCTGGGCTGGCCGAGGAAGGGGACGCTGGCGGGAATGATCCGCTGGAGGCCGAAGGGGAGCAGGTAGTAGCCGCCGAAGAAGAAGGCCGTGGCGAGGCAGGAGACCACGATCATGTTGGCGTATTCGGCAAGGTAGAAGAATCCGAACTTCATGCCGGAGTACTCGGTGTGGAAGCCGGCCACCAGCTCCGTCTCCGCCTCGGGAAGGTCGAAGGGCACGCGGTTGGTCTCCGCGAAGCCACAGGTGAGGTAGACGAAGAACCCGATGAAGAGCGGAATGACCGCCAGGGGGCTCATGCCCTGGCCGGTGGCCAGGATCACGGACATGTTCTTGAAGTTGAGGGTGCCGGCCAGGATCACCGCGGGGAGGAGGCTGAGGGTGAGCGGGACCTCGTAGCTCACGATCTGGGCGGCGGAGCGGAGGCCCCCCAGCAACGGGTACTTGGAGTTGGAGGCCCAGGCGCCGAGCACGATGCCGTAGACCCCGACCGACGCCAGGCCGAGGATGAAGAGCAGGCCCACGTTCACGTCGGCAATGGCCCCGTTGAAGGGCAGGCCGCCGATGAGGGGCCAGTTCTTCGGCATGTAGAACATCACGCCGGGGTAGTAGGCGATGGCCGCGAACACGCCGAAGGCAGCCACCACGGAGAGGATGGGCGCCAGGGTGAACACGGCGCGGTCGGCCTTCGCCGGGATGATGTCCTCCTTGGTGATGAGCTTCACCGCGTCGGCGATGAACACCGGCAGGCCACGGAAGAAGGAGAGGACCGGCACCTTGCCCATGGCCCACATCCCCCGGTTCATGGAGGCAGTGAAGCCCTTGCGGCCGCTGGCCGTGCGGGTCGCCCCCAGGCGGACCTGGGCGTAGCCGATCACCTTGCGTTCGGCGAAGGTGAGCAGGGGCACCATGATGAAGACGACGATCAGCACGGCCACGATCTGGATCAGGCCCATGACGATGGTCTGGAGGAGGGTCATCGGCGGCATGGTCGTCCTCAGCGGTCAATCTCGCCCAGCACCACATCCAGGGTGCCGATGGCGGCAATCACGTCGGCCAGCAGGCGGCCTTCGATCATCTTGGGCAGGGCCTGCAGGTTCACGAAACTGGGTGCGCGGACGTGCATGCGGTAGGGATTGAGCCCGCCCTTCTCGCCCACGAAGTAGTAGCCCAGCTCACCCTTGGGGGCCTCGATGGCGTGGTAGACCTCGTTCACCTCGGACTTGAGGATCTTGGGGATCTTCGCCATGACCGGCCCCTCCGGCAGGCCGTCGAGGCACTGCTGGATGATGCGGTGGCTCTGGCGCATCTCGGCGAGACGGACCAGGTACCGGGCGTAGGTATCCGCCTCGGGGCGCGTGGGGATCTCGAAATCCATCTCGGCGTAGGCCGCGCTGGGGAAGGCCTTGCGGATGTCGTAGGGCACGCCGGCCGCACGGAGCACGGGCCCCGTGACGCCCAGGGCGATGCAGTCCTCGGCATTGATGCGCGCCACGCCCACGGTCCGCTTCTTCCAGATCCGGTTCTCCGAGAGCAGCGTCTCGTACTCCTCCAGGCGGTCGGGGAAGACCTCCTGGAAGGCCCGCGCCTGCTTGATGAAGCCGGGCGGAAGGTCCTCGCGCAGGCCCCCGATGCGGAACGCGGTGGTGGTGAGGCGCGCGCCGCAGAAGGCCTCGAACAGGTCCAGCAGGAGTTCGCGCTCACGGAACGCGTAGAGGAAGACCGTCATGGCCCCGATGTCCAGGGCATGGGTGGCCAGCCAGAGCAGGTGGCTGGCGATCCGGTTCATCTCGGTCAGCATGGTCCGGATGTAGCGCGCCCGGCGGGGGGCCTCGATGCCGAAGAGCTTCTCCACGCCCTCGACCCAGCCCAGGTTGTTGCTGATGGCCGCAACGTAGTCCATGCGGTCCGTCCAGACCTGGCCCTGGAAGAAGGTCTTGTTCTCGCAGATCTTCTCCACGCCGCGGTGGAGATAGCCGATGACCGGCGTGCAGGCCACGACCACCTCGCCGTCCAGCCGCAGCTTCACCCGCAGCACACCATGGGTGGAGGGATGCTGCGGTCCGAGGTTGATTTCCAGTTCCTCGCTCTTGAACACCATCCGCTCCTAGTCCGCCTACGGCTGCTTGAGGTTGATGCCCATCTGGCCTGCCTTCTGCATGGCGATCCGCATGAGCACGCCCGCCCGGTCGTCCCGGAAGTCAATGTCCCGCTGGCCCCACCCCACGACAGGGTATTCCTTCCGCAGGGGATGGCCTTCCCAGTCCTCGGGGCAGAGGATGCGGGTCATGTCGGGGTGGTCCTTGAAACGCACGCCGAGCATGTCGAAAGTCTCCCGCTCCATCCAGTTGGCACTGGGATAGACGGAGCATGCGCTCTCCGGCTCGAACCCCTCGGGCACCAGGATCCGGATGCGGAGGCGCTTGCGGCGGCTGACGCTGGTGAGGTGGTAGACCAGGGAGAAAGCGAAGTCCTTGGCCGCGGGGTAATGGGTGCCGGCGTGATCGGCCAGCATCTCGTACTTGAGTTCGGCATCGTCCCGGCAGGTCCGGAGGACCTCCAGCAGGGACTCCTTCTTCACCTGGCAGGTCAGTTCCCCGGCCTGCTCGAAGGCCTCTTCGACCCGATCACCCAGCAGCGACTGGAGACGGAGCAGGTCGGGATCCCGGGCCTCCTGGGGCCACGGGGTCTTCATGTCCGTGTCGTCCTTGCGGGGTACGGGCTTCACGGGCGGCTTGGGGGGTTCCTTGCCCTCCGCCTCCGCCTTGGCCTTGGCAGTCTCGTAGTCCGCCTGCATCTTCTTCCACTTGGCCTCGTCGGCCGCCTGCTGGGCCGCCACCTCGGCCAGGTAGGCCCGCAGCCCCGGCAGGGGCACAGTCTTGGGCGCGGCGATCTGACGCTGGGGGGACGCCGCATAGTCGTACACATAGGGCCCCGCAGGAACCTCGGGCTCGCCCGGGGCCTGGGGTTCGATCGGATCCGACATCAGCCGACCTCCTCGAAAATTTCCTTGTACCGGTCAGCCAGGCTGCTGGTCATGATCTTGTCCTGCAGCTTCAGGAAGCCGTAGATGAGGCTCTCGGGACGTGGCGGGCAGCCCGGGATGTAGATGTCCACGGGCACGATCTTGTCCACGCCCTGGATGGTGTGGTACGAGTCGAAGGGCCCGCCTGCGGTGGCGCAGGAGCCCATGGCGATCACCCACTTCGGCTCGGGCATCTGGTCGTAGAGCCGCTTGATGATGGGTGCCATCTTGTAGGTGACCGTGCCGGCCACGATCATCAGGTCGCTCTGGCGGGGGGTGGCGCGGAAGATGCCCGCGCCGAACCGGTCGAAGTCGAAGCGGCTGGCGCCGGCGGCCATCATCTCGATGGCGCAGCAAGCCAATCCGAAGGTCATGGGCCATACGCTCGAGGCCCGGGCCCAGTTGATGACCTTCTCCACCTTGGTCGTGATGAGCACATGCTCCAGGGCGGTCGGTTGATTCATCATGCGGCATCTCCTGTGCCGCACACCTGCGGCGCTTCGCTGCACAAAGGGGCACTCCGCTCCTGCTTGGTGCTCACTCCCATGTCAGGGCCCCCTTGGACCAGATGTAGCCGTATCCGAACAGCAGCAGGAACAGGAAGATGCCCATCTCGATCAGTCCGAAGGCCGCCAATTCCTTCATCTGGATGGCCCAGGGCATCAGGAAGACCGTTTCCACGTCGAACACCAGGAACATCACGGCCACCAGGTAGTAGCGGACGCTGAACTTCTCCCGGGCCTCGGAGGTGGCGGTGATGCCGCACTCGTAGGCCGAGTACTTGGTCGCGCTCGGGAACCTCGGGCGCAGCAGGCGCGATAGAGTCCAGACCAGGACCGGAAGCACGGCCGCGATCAGGACCAAAAGCAGAATGGGCGCATACCCACGCATGGGGCCTCCAAGCAGGACGATTGTGCCGTCTGTGTCACAGCAGGGTCAATGTCCCAGACCGGACCGAAGGGCCGGTTGTGACCCATGACCACCCGCCATCTTCCGCGGCATTCTCCGGTAGGATGCTTCCATGCCCACGCAACCGCCCCAGGGAACCCCGGATACCTCCGCCCCCGGCGATGCCACCCTGGTGGACTTCCGCCCGGCGCGAGAGCTCTACCCCACCCTGGACCTCACCCGGGAGCCGGTGGATTTCGGCCTGTTCCAGTCGCTCCCCCTCGACCTGATGCTCAAGCACCACTTCGTCCCGGTGCAGGAGCGCGACGGGGTGCTCTGGCTGGCCATGGCCGATCCCCTGGATATCCTCACCCAGGATCTGCTGCGCCAGCGCCTGAAGCGGCCCATGCGGTTCGCCGGCGCCCCTCAGGCCCAGATCCAGGAGGTGCTCAAGAAGTCCGAGAGCGGCCAGAAGGTGTTGGACGAGGCCGGGGAGGCCCTCAAGATCCAGGTTCTCCGGGAGGAGGACGTGGACGACGAGGTGCTCGATCTGGAGCGCCTCACGGACAAGGACGAGGCCCCCATCGTCCGCCTGGTGGACACCACCATCTTCAACGCCCTCCAGCGGCGGGCCTCCGACATCCACCTGGAGACCACCGCCAACGGCTTCCAGATCAAGTACCGCATTGACGGCAGCCTCTACCCCGCGGCGGACCCCATTGACCGCCGCTTCGCCTCGCCGATCATCAGCCGCGTGAAGGTGATGTCGGAACTGGACATCGCCGAGAAGCGCAAGCCCCAGGATGGGCGCTTCAAGCTCAAGGTCCGGGGCCGCGCCATTGACTTCCGCGTGAGCATCATGCCCACCATCCACGGCGAGGACGCCGTCATCCGCGTCCTGGACAAGGAGAACCTCACCGAGGAGTTCCAGGCGCTCACCCTGGAGATCCTCGGCTTCTCCGCCCACGAGCTCCAGCGCCTCCGGCGCTTCGCCCGCGAGCCCTACGGCATGTTCCTCGTGACGGGCCCCACCGGATCGGGCAAGACCACCACCCTGTATGCCGTCCTCAGCGAGATCAAGGCGCCCGAGGACAAGATCATCACCATCGAGGACCCGGTCGAGTACCAGCTGGAGGGCGTGACCCAGATCCCCGTCAACGAGAAGAAGGGCCTCACCTTCGCCCTGGGCCTCCGCAGCATCCTCCGCCACGACCCCGACAAGATCCTCGTGGGCGAGATCCGCGACCCGGAGACCGCCCAGATCGCCATCCAGTCCGCCCTCACGGGCCACCTGGTCTTCACCACCGTTCACGCCAACAACGTGCTGGACGTGCTGGGGCGCTTCCAGCACATGGGGGTGGAAGTCTACAACTTCGTGTCATCCCTCAACTGCATCCTGGCCCAGCGCCTGGTGCGCGTGCTCTGCCCCAAGTGCAAGCGTCCCGCCCCGCCTCCCAGCCCCCAGGAGCTGGAGGAGAACGGGGTGGACGAGGCCTGGCTGCGCAGGGCCACCCTCTACGACCGCGTGGGCTGCGTGGACTGCCACGGCACCGGGTTCAGGGGCCGGCAGGCCATCATCGAGTTCATGGGCCTCAACGACGAGCTGAGGGAGCTGCTCGTGCAGCGTGCTCCCGTGCGGGAGGTCAAGGCCGCGGCCCGCCGCGGCGGCATGCAGTTCCTCCGGGAGAGCGCCCTGGAGAAGGTCCGGACGGGCATCACCACCTTCGCCGAGATCAACAAGGTGACGTTCCGCGACGGGGCGTAGCCCCACCCGCGAACGGACGCGACATTCAATCGCGTCCTCCCGTTTCGATCCCGCTGCGCGGGCTCTCAACGGAGCGGGGCCTCCTTCGCCGAGATCAACAAGGTGACCTTCCGCGACGGGGGCTGACCCCGCGCAGGCCTTCATCCTCCGCGCTCCAGTTCCCGCTCGAGGCTCTGGAGCCGCTTGAGACGGGCGTAGGTTCCGGGCTGGGCGGCCAGTTCCTCGGGCGTCCCAAGCTGCCGGATGCCTCCCTCCTGGAGCACCAGTACGCGGCTGCAGGTTTCCGCCACGAAGATCCTGTGGGTCGCCAGAACGAGGGTGGACCGCCCGAGGAAGGCCCGGAGGTTCTCCAGGATGCGGCTCTCCGTCTCGGCATCCACAGCGGAGAGGGCGTCATCGAGGAGCAGCAGGCGCGGCCGCCGCAGCAGGGCCCGGGCCAGGGCCGCACGCTGCCGCTCGCCGCCGCTGAGGGCCACGCCGCGCTCGCCCACCACGGTGTCCAGTCCCTGGGGCAGGCGCTCGACGAGACCATCCAGGCAGACCACC
>DAIDKC010000322.1 GCA_027451045.1 Holophagaceae bacterium
CGGGTCGAGGTCCCGATGGCCAGGCCGTGGTACGCGAACATCCAGATGCGTTTCCGGGAGGGATCGAAGGCCAGAACCCGCCCGCCCCGGACACACAGATCCCGGATGAAGGCACCGCGGTGGTTCCAGGCCGCGACCACGCCCTGGCCCGGCCGCCACAGTTGGAGGCCCCCTTCCCCCCCGATGGCGAGAGTGGGCGCATCAGGGATGAAGGCCAGAGCGGCCACCTGGCCCGGATGGGGAATGGAGATGGGGGGCGCGCCGGAAGGGTCGTAGAGCCGCACGTGGTTTGCCCAACCGCCAAGAGCCACACGCCCCGTGAGGTCGTCCACGGCCATGGCACGCAGCCCCGAGGCATCCACGGACGTGTCCAGGATCCGGCGTTCCCGGGCCAGGTCGTAGACCCGCAGTTCGCTGGAAGCGCACACGGCGAGGTAGCGGTTCCCGAGGGCGAGGCGCACCTGCTGGCCCCGGGCGCCCGCCGGGTAGGTCCCCATCGGCTGCCAGGCCTCGCCCGCGCGGTGGAAGACCCGGAGGAGGCCCTCCGCGGGGAACACGGCCCAGGTGGCTCCAGGCGAAAGCAGAGGGGTCCCGGACGCCGGGAGGGGGGCCATCCAGGGCGTGGGCGGGCCCTTCTCGCCGGGCCGGTGCAGTTCCACGCCCTGGGCGGTCCGGAGGAAGTAGGCGCCTTCCGCAGTCGCGCCCAGCAGGGCCTCCCCTGGGCCAATGGGGATCCGCGTGAGCGGCAGGGAAGGATCCTGGTCCAGGACGTACAGGCAGCCCGCCCCCTGGAAAAGCACCTGGCGGTTGTCGAAGCCAAGGAGGCGGACCGCATCGGCCGGAAGCCCGAGCGCCGCCGTTTCCGCGAGCAGGGGGGGAGGCTGCGCAGGGAGGTTCCGCCCCCTGAGGGTGCGCCATCCGAGCCAGCCCAGGCTGAGCAGCCCCAGGAGGGTGGCGGCGACACTCAGCCCCCAGGCGCGTCGCCAGGAGGCCTTCCCGAGGTGCAGCGTGGCCCGATGGGCGCTTGGGGTCACCGCACTCCGGGCCACCGTCCGGGTAGGGATGTCGAAAGGGGCTGCGTCTTCCAGGTCGGCCCGGAGATCCTCGAGGAACGCCGTCACTCTCGGGTAGCGGCGTGCGGGATCCGGTTCCGTGGCCCGGAGGATGGCATTCCGGGACCGCCGCGGGAGCGCCTTGAGAGCCTCCAGGTTCCGGAGGGTGGAAGAGCCGCCTTCAGCCAGGATCTCCCCGAGGGTCATGCCCTCCCGCAGGGGATGGCCCAGGAGGATCTCGGCCACCACCAGCCCCAGGGCGAACTGGTCCAGGGCCGGGCCCAGGTCGCGTCCGTGGATCTGCTCCGGCGCGAGGTATAGGGGTGTCCCCGGGGTCAGGCTAGCCGCGGTGAGGGTGGTCTCGGAGCCCGCGAGGAAGCTCTTGGCGATGCCGAAATCGAGGAGCTTGCCGCGGAGGGAGCCGCCCTCCTCCTGGACGAGGATGTTCTCGGGCTTCAGGTCCCGGTGGATGATCCCCCGGTCGTGGGCGTACTGAAGCCCGGCGGCCACATCCTGCAGCATGTCCAGGTAGGCAGCAAGGGTCCCCGGGCGGCCGGCATCCCGGAGCAGGGCCCGGAGCGTCCGGCCCGGAAGCAGTTCCATGACGTAGTAGGGGAAGCCCCAGGCACTCACCTCGCAGTCGTAGATCTCGACGATAGCGGGATGCTTCAACCCGGCAAGCAGGCGGGCCTCCCGGAGGAAGCGGCTGGAGCCACCGCTCCCCTCCTCGCTGTCCGGCAGCAGCACCTTCAAGGCGACCGCCCGTCCGAGGGTCCCATGCACCGCGCGGAAGACGACACCCATGCCGCCCCTGCCCAGGACTTCCTGGATGTGGTACTTGCCCAGGTCCATGTCCAGGAAGAAGCGCTCGTCCACCAGCGTCAGGGGGCTCCCGCAGGCAGGGCATGTGCTGCCCGCCCCATGGAACCGACGGCAGCTCCGGCAGAGCCTGAATTCCACGGTACGGGAGGCATCGGGGCGGGAATCGTCCATCGTCGGCCCTCGCCCGCGGCCCGGAGCGTCGGACGCGGACAGGATTCACCATGGCATCGCCCCGGGGACGAATCAAGGAACCCGGGGCGACTGGATCCAGCGCAGGCTCCGGAAACAGCGGGTCCTACTGCGCTGCGGCCTTGGCCTGCTTGCGGGCCTCCACCACCTTGTCGGCGTCGCGGCCGACGAGTTCCTGGAGGTGATGGAAGGACCAGGTGAAGGAGCCGACGCCCATGGTGAGGCTGCGCAGCTCCACGATGACGTCCCCCATCTCGGCCTGGGGGATGAAGGCGGAGACCACGTCCCAGCCGGTCCAGCCGGGCTTGGCGTCGAACCCGAGTACCTGGCCGCCGCGGCGGCCGGTGACGAGGCGCTGGGCCTTGGAGGTGAACTCGCTGGGCACCGAGATCTGGACCTCGCAGATGGGCTCCAGCAGGACCGGATGGCAGAGGGGAGCCCCTTCCGTCATGGCAATGCGGGCGGCGGTCTTGAAGGCCATGTCGGAGCTGTCCACTGTGTGGTAGCTGCCGTCCACCAGCGCCACATGGATGTCCACGACCGGGAAGCCGAGGGGGCCCCGTTTCATCCACTCGACGACACCGTGCTCGATGGCGCCGAAGAAGTTCTTCGGCACCACCCCGCCGACGATCCGCTCCTCGAACTGGAAGCCCTCGCCCCGGGACAGGGGCTTGATCTCGAACCAGACGTCGCCGAACTGGCCGTGGCCGCCGGTCTGGTGCTTGTGCCTCCCGTGGACCTTGGCCGGCTTCGTGAACGTCTCGCGGTAGGGGACCATGGGCGGATGGTGCTGGACATCCAGGCCGAAGCGGCTCTTGAGCTTGTCCAGTGCGCACTTGAGATGCACCTCGCCCTGGCCCCACAGGATGCGCTCCTGGGTCTCGGCGTTCTGCTCGACCTGGAGGGAGGCATCCTCCTCGCAGAGCTTCTGGAGGGCGAGGGACAGCTTCACGTCGTCGCCGCTCTTGGTGGTGTGCAGGCTCAGCGCGAGCATGGGCTGGAGGGGCTCCGGCCAGGCCAGTTCGACCCGGGACGTGGAGGTCAGGGCCTCGCCCGTCTTCACCTCGTCCATGCGGCCCAGGGCCACCACTTCCCCCGCCATGGCCTTCTGCTGCTTGATCTGCTGGGCCCCGAAGAGGCGGTTGATGCCGCTCACCCGATTGCCAGCCAGGGAGGCGCCGTCGGCCACCTCGCCCCGCCACACGCGGGAGATGCTGAGCTTGCCGACATGCTGGGCATGGACGGTCTTGAACACCTGGACAAGGGAATCCTTGCCCTCCGGAATGCCCAGGCGCTCCGCAGTCTCGTCGGCAGAGGGCGTCTCCTCGCAAAGGGTCTGGAACAGGCGGCGGATGCCTGCATCGCGGTCCGCGGACCCGAAGAGCACGGGGACCAGGAGATCCCCTTGGACGTCCTTGGCCATGTCCTCGGTCACTTCCCCGAGGGAGGGCACCACGTCACCGAGGAGCTCCTCCATGAGGTGGTCGTCGAAATCTGCCAGCCTCTCCAGGAGGGCCTGGCGCGCCTCGTGCTCCTCGGGCAGGAGGGATTCGGGCAGGGTCAACAGGTCGGCTTCCTTCCCCGCCTCGTACTGGTAGGCATGCTCGCTGATGAGGTCCACGTAGCCCGTGACCTGCTCCCCCTCCCGGATGGGGATCTCCACCAGGACGAGGGGGCGCTCCGAGACCCCCTGCAGCGCGCCCAGGACATCCTTCAGCTTCGCGGCGCTTCCGGGCGCCTCCATCTTGTTGACGAAAACCACGTGGGGGATCTTGTGGTCGTCGAGGAACTTGAAGGTGGGCGCCACCATGAGGGCCCGGGCAGGATCGGGATCCACGACCACGACTGCAACGTCGGCCACCATGAGGGCGTGGGCCGTCTCCTGGCTGAACTCCACGGATCCGGGGCAGTCCACCAGGGTCCAGGCATGGTTCTGGTAGGTGCAGGCCGCGAGGCTGGCCTCGACGCTCATCTGCCGGGCCTTGGCCTCCATCGAGGCATCGCCGACCGTGTTCCCCTCCTTGACGGAGCCCTTGCGCGGCAGGGCGCCCGCCACGAAGAGAAGGCTCTCCATCAAGGAGGTCTTTCCGGAGAGGTAGGGGCCCACGATGGCCGCCACCCGTGGAGTTGACTGAGAATTTCCGCTCACAGCGCCTCCTGTTGGATTGGGTTCGATTGGGAACGCCCCAAGTGTTCCGACCTGCCCCATCCCTGGCAACCCGAAAAAAAAGCCGCCTCGGAAAAGGCGGCTTAGGTCACAAATTGATCCGCTATCACGCATCGGGGGTGCAGCGGCTTGCCCGTCCCTTCGCGGCTAGTTCCGCAGAGGCTTGCCCGTCTTGAGGATCGCGTCCATGCGGGCCTGGGTCTTCTCCAGGCTGCAGAGGCGGGCGAAGGCCTCGCGTTCCAGCTCGAGGATGCGCTCCTCGGTGACGTCCTGCACCAGGCTCACGTCGCCCCCCGTCAGGATGGTGGCCAGCTCGCCCATGACGACGGCATCGTGCTCGCTGGCGAGCCCCTGGAGCTGGAAGTCGCGCACGGCGAACTTCAGCGCCTCGGCTCCGCCCCGGCCCGGCAGGCGCAGGGTGCGCTCCTTCACGGGCTGGAAGTCCGCAGCCATCTTCAGGACCTCCTGCTTGGCCGCGTTCAAGAGGAAGGCCTTGTTCATCACCCGGCGGTCGGTGCGGCGGAGGTAGCCGTTGCGCTGGGCCTCGTCGAAGCTGGTATTGACATTGGCTGTCCCGATGTACTGGAACGCGGACTTCACCTTGGGCATGGGACCCTTGAGCCCCTGCGCCGCAAGGGAGTCCTCCATGCGGAGGAGCATATGCAGGCAGCCGCCACCCGCGGGGATGACGCCGACCCCCACCTCCACCAGGCCGATGTAGAGCTCTGCGTGGCCAACCACCCGCTGGCAGGCCATGGTCATCTCGCAGCCGCCGCCCAGGGCGAGGTTGAAGGGCGCCGCCACGGTCGGGAACGGGGCGTAGGTGAGCATCCTCGCGGCGTACTGCAGCCGCCGAGTCACTTCCAGGATCATGTCGAACTGCTTGTCGCGGGCTGCATTGAGCACCATGACGAGGTTGGCCCCTGCGCTGAAGTGCTGCCCCTGGTTGCCGACCACCAGGCCCTTGAACCGCCCCGGCACGTGCTTCTGGAGCGTCTCCTCCATGAGCCCGATGATGCCGTCGTCCAGGGCGTTCATCTTGCTTCGGAAGGCCAGGCAGGCCACATCGTCCCCGAGGTCGAACAGCTGGCAGCTGCCGTTCTCGGCCACCACCTTCTTCCGCCCCTCCTCGCGCTTGAGGATGATGACGCGCTTGTCCTCGAGGATCGGATCGTAGGCCAGGGTCTTGGGATTCAGCTGGGCCACGGGGATCCCGTGCTCCCACCGGTAGAAGCTGGTGATCCCCTTGGCCAGCATCTGCTCCACGAGGGGTGCGATGGGCTGTTCCTCGAAGCGCATGCGGGCCACGACACGCTCCACACCCAGGGCATCCCACAGTTCGAAGGGACCGATCTCCCAGGCAAAGCCGTTCTTGATGGCGCGGTCCACGTTCAGCGGGCCGTCCGTCACCTCGCCCAGCCGGTTGACGGCGTAGGTCATGTTGGGCGCGATGCAGCGCCACGCCAGGCGTCCCGCTTCGGTGTCGCTGGTGAGCAGCACCTTCACCTTCTCGGCGGGATCATCGATGCCCTTCAGTTCCTTGAGGATGGGCCAGTCCTTCTTCACCTGCGGGACGTACTCGCGGGAGAGGGGATCCAGGGCAAGGAAGGTCTTCTTCCCCTTGGCGTCCTTGGGGCCCTTCTTGAAGAACCCCTGCTTCACCTTGTTGCCGAACAGCTTGTTGTCGAGCATCCACTGGAGGAACTCGGGAAACTTGAAGACGTCCCGCACCTCGTCATTGGGGCAGAGGTCGTAGACGTTCTTCGCGGTGGCAGCCAGGATGTCCACGCCCGCAAGGTCGGCGGTGCGGAAAGCGGCGCTCTTGGCCCGGGCGGAGGCATCGCCCAGGACCAGGTCCAGCACCTCGAAGGGAATCTGCTCCTTCAGGGCGAGGTGCAGGGTGGCCATGATGCCGTGGATGCCGATGCGGTTGCCGATGAAGGTTGGGCTGTCGTAGGCCGGTACCACCTCCTTGCCGAGAACCTCCTCGAGCCAGGTGCGGAAGGCCTGGGCCTCCGCCTCGTCCACCTCGGGACCCTTCACGAACTCCAGCAGGCGGAGGTAGCGAACCGGGTTGAAGAAGTGGGTGATGACGAAGTGCTTGCGGAAGGCGTCCCCGCGGCCTTCCACGAGCAGCTTCAGGGGGATGCCCGAGGTGTTCGAGCTGATCCAGGCCCCGGCCTTGAGCTTGGGCTCCAGGCGGGTGTAGAGCTCGCGCTTGATGGCCAGGTCTTCCTTCACGACCTCCACCACCCAGTCGCAGTCCGACAGGCGATCGAGATGGTCGCGCAGGTTGCCGGGCCTGATCTTCTTGAGGAACGAGGGGTGCATGGCCAGGGCCGGCTTGGACTTCGCCAGAGCCGCCAGGGCCCCTTCCGCCAGTTTGTCCGGGGCCGCCTCGTCAATGACGATGTCCAGCAGTTCCACC
>DAIDKC010000323.1 GCA_027451045.1 Holophagaceae bacterium
ACCTGGGCTATTTCAAGGGGAGCCCCGCAGGCGTCGTGGGCGCCTTCATGAAGGGCCAGGAGCCCGTCACCCTCGTGAAGGACACGGTCTATGCCAGCCACTGGAAGCTCGTGAGCGTGCTCGACAAGAGCGCGGAGTTCCAGAACACCAAGTACCCAGAGCTGCACATGGTGCTCGAGACCCACGATGCCTCGAGCACCGGCGTCACCACCAATCAGTACTGAACCGCAGGATGCCTCCGATGCCCAATTCGCCTTTCGCCTCCGTCCGCCGGCTCCTGGTCGCCTCCATGCTGCTGGCCCTGGGCCTCGGGTGCGCACTGCACAAGGCGAACCTGGCCTTCGAAGAGGGCCGCTATGACGATGCCGTCGCCGGGTACCGGTCCATCATCCAGAAGAACCCGGACAACGTCAAAGCCCGCATCGGGATCCAGCGTGCCTCGGAGCTGGCCTCGGAGCAGCACCTGGCACGGGCGCGGAAGGCGGAACAGGAGGGGCGCAGCACGATCATCGAGGAGGAGGTCCGCAAGGCCCTCATCCTGAACCCCGACAACCAGATCGCCCAGGACTGGCTCCTGCGCATCCGGGCCCGGGAGGCGAAGGCCAGGGCCGAAGCCGATGCCGCCAACGACCAGGTCGCCAAGCAGGCCCGGGAGGAGGAGGAGAATCCCCTCCAGCTCAACCCGCGCTCCCTGAAGGGCATTGACCTCGATTTCAGCAGGCGCACGAGCCTCCGGGAGATCTTCGCGACCCTCAGCCGCGCGACGGGGGTGAACATCCTGTTCCACAGCTCGTTCCAGGACGCCAATGTGTCCGTTGACCTCCGGGGCCTCACCTTCCAGGAGGTGCTGGACGCCCTCATGCTCCAGAACGACCTCTTCTACCGCGTGATAGACCCCAACACGATCATGATCTTCAAGTCCACGCCCCAGAACCGGGAGATGTACGAGAACCAGATCGTCAAGACCTACTACCTGTCCAATGCAGAGCCGGAGCAGATCCGCCCCATCCTGACCACCCTGAACCCCCAGCTCCGGGTGTTCACCGACAAGCGCATCAACGCCATCATCGTGAAGGCCAAGCCCAGCGAGCTGGCCGTGGTGGACCACGTGATCCGCAGCCTGGACAAGCCCAAGGCGGAGGTCATGGTCTACGTCCAGCTCATGGAGGTGACGGAGAACAGCCTGGCCCAGGTGGGCCTGCTCCCCGTCATCAACGCCACGGACACCAGCGGCATCTACCGTATCGGGGCGACCACGGTGAACAACACCTCGGGCATGAACACCAACACGGGGCTCACCCACCTGCAGCGCTCCGACATCCGCGTCCTGTTCCCGAACCTCGCTCTGGATTTCCTCCAGAGCAACGGGGATGCCCGCCTGGTCGCAAGCCCCAACATCCGCGTGCTGTCCGGAGAGACGGGCGAGATCAACATCGGCGAGAAGGTGTCCACCACCCAGAGCCAGCTCTCGCTCCCGACCACGGGGGCGGCCTCCACGGCTGGCGCGTCCGCCATGGCCTCCTCCCTGCTGGGCGGCGTGGGCCAGACGTCTTTCTCCTACGAGGACGTGGGCGTGAAGATCAAGGTCGAGCCCCGCGTCAACAACAACGGGGACATCACCCTCAAGCTCGACTGCAAGGTGACGACCCTGAAGCCGGGTTCCACCCCGGGGCGCCCGGACCTGGGCAACCGCGAGATCAAGACCGCCGCCCGGCTCCGCGATGGCGAGACCGCGATCTTCGGCGGCCTCCTCAAGGACGAGGAACAGAAGAGCCTCCAGGGCATCTGGGGACTCTCGGACATCCCCTTCCTCGGCCGCCTCTTCGGGAACACCAACGACAACAAGGCCAAGACGGATGTGATCATGACCATCCGCGCGGTCCTCCTGCGCCGCCCCGTCCTCACGGAACAGGATCTCGCCCCCTTCAATCCCGAGGCGGCCACCACCCAGGCGGGTCCCTTCACGCCCAAGCCCCGGGCCGCCGCACCCGCCGCCCCCACAGCCGCTCCCACCCCATCGCCGGCACCGGCACCGGCGCCGGTGCCGTCCGCCCGCCAGGCCACGCCGGCGGCACAGCCCGCCCCCGCTGCGGCTGCCACGGCGCCCCAGGGCGTCACTCAGCCCTCGCCGGCCCCCGCCCCCCTCGCCAAGCCCGGCCAGCCCGGGAGCCCGGCCCCGGCGCCCCTCCCGGCC
>DAIDKC010000324.1 GCA_027451045.1 Holophagaceae bacterium
CGAGACTCCAGGCGCCAAGCAGGCTCACGTCCTGCCTGGCGCCTGGGCGCATTGGTCCGGACCGCGGCGGGCCTTCGGGTAAGGGCAGTGCCGAGCGGTGCGAGTGGCCCCCACCCGGTGGGACCTCCGTCAGTGCCGCCCGGACGCTACTCCAGGATGCTGAGCAACTGCTTGACGATAT
This sequence comes from Holophagaceae bacterium, assembly GCA_027451045.1. GTDB lineage: Bacteria > Acidobacteriota > Holophagae > Holophagales > Holophagaceae > Geothrix. The sequence continues at coordinate 182 of DAIDKC010000324.1, forward strand.
CCTTCGCACGCTTCCGGGTTGGCGCGGTGCCCCCCAGGACCCGGAGCCCCCAGATGCTGCTGAGCAGGAATGCCGCAAGGGCGTCCGGATTCTTGTCCGGGGCGAGTTCCCCCCGAGTGCGCGCCTGCAGGAGGGCATCCCGGAACAGGCGCTCGATCTGATTGAAATGGGCCTTGACCCGCTTCTGGATGGCCCCCCCGTGACGGCCCAGTTCCAGCGTGGTGTTGACCAGCAGGCAGCCCTGGCTGGCGCGGTCCCCGGCAACCTCGTCGGCGATCTGGAGGAGACAACGCCGTATCCCCTCCAGCGGGGACGCCGAGCCCGTCAGCATTGCCTGGATGGTGGCCACGCTCCGGTATCCGTAATGATCGAGGGCCGCGAGGAACAAATCCTCCTTGGAATGGAAGGCCGCGTACAGACTCCCGGGTTTGAGCCGGGTCGCCTCGACCAGATCGGCCACGCCTGTGGCTGAATAGCCCTGCTCCCAGAAGAGGTTCGTCGCCTTCTGGAGCACCTCCTCCCTGTCGAACGCCGCGGGCCTGCCCATGGGGATGCCTTCCTGGCTCCGATGATAGGGTTTTTTGAGTAATCATTCAAATATATCTTGCGGGAGGGCGACGGGCATCACAGTATTTGAGCGTTCGTTCAACAATGGAGGGCACGGACATGTCGAACCTCAGATCCACCATCGAGGACTATCAGGCAGGGATGAGGGGGAAGGTCCCCCAGGAGGTCCTTGCGGTCATGGCCTCCGCCACGGAGGCCCTCAAGGCTTCCGGTATCGAGAACCGGGCCTTGAAAACGGGAGACCTCATGCCGGAGTTCACGCTTCGGAACCAGAACGGGAAAAGCCGCGCCCTGTCCTCCTATCTCTCGACGGGTCCGGTCGTGCTCAACATTTACCGGGGCGGCTGGTGCCCCTACTGCAACCTGGAGATGAAGGCCCTGCACGATGCGCTGCCGGCGATCGAAGCCCGTGGCGTGCGCCTGGTGGGCATGTCACCTGAAATGCCCGACAATGCCTTGGCATCCGCGGAACGGAACGGGCTGGCGATTGATATCCTGAGCGACCCCGGGAATGCGGTTTCCGAAAAGCTGGGCCTCGTCTTCGAGCTGCCCCAGGACCTCCGCCCGATCTACGAAACTTTCGGCATTGACATTCCCGCCTTCAACGGGGACACGACCTTCAAGCTGCCGATCCCCGCCACCTACATCATCGACCGCGATCGCAGGATCCGCTTTGATTTCGTGAACGCCGACTACACCAGGCGGGCGGAACCGTCAGAGATCCTGGGTGCACTCGATCGGCTCTTTGGTCAAGCCCATGGACTGTCGTACAACAATAGGTCGCAAGCATGAGGGGACCATGGCCTTTCCCGACGATGCCTTTCTCGCCCGTGTGCCCGTCCAGGCGCTGCCTTCGGAGCCCGGCGAGGGCGATACGGTGGTCCTTGTGCGGCCCAAGATCCTTGCGTCCCGCTGGGCCTGGCTGGTGCGCCTGATGGCGAAGCCGAACTACCGGGTGAAGCTGGACCCCCGGGGCACGGCGGTCTGGCGGGCCTGCGACGGGAGGGCCACGGTGGGCCAGGTGATGGAGATCGTGGGCCGCGCTTTCCCCGAGACTTCCGATCCGGTCCGGACCGCCCTCCTCGTCCGGGAGCTGGTCCTGGGGGGGTTCCTGCGGTTCAGGGCGTGACCCAGAGGTCCCGGAGCTTCCGATCCAGCTCCTTCATGGAGAAGGGCTTCTGGAGGCTGTGGACCCGGGGATCCGCGGCCACGAGCGGGGCGATGTCCTCGTCGCTGTAGCCGGAGGCCAGCAGCACCCGGAGGAGCGGGCGCAGGGCCAGGATGCGGGGAAGGGCCTGGGCCCCGCTCATCCCGGGCATGTTCATGTCCAGGATGACAAGATCTACGGGCAGGCCCTGCTCCAGGAGCTGGAGCGCCTCGGTTCCCCCCGGGGCCTCGGTGACGTGGTGGTTCAGCAGCTCCAGCACGGACTGCACCGATTCCCGGATGAGGGGATCGTCGTCCACCAGGAGGATGTGCAGGCCGGCCGGCGTCTGGGGCGCGGCTTCAAGGGGGGCGTGCCCCGGGGCTGCGCGCAGCATCCGGTCCGGCGGGAAATCGAGGATGGCCTCCGTCCCTTGGCCCGGATCGCTGGAGAGGACGAGGGTGCCGCCATGGGCCCGCATGGTGCTGTGGACCATGGAGAGACCCAGCCCGGTGCCTTGCCCCTTGGGCTTGGTGGTGAAGAAGGGTTCCTGGCAGTGCGCCAGGACCTCGGGATCCATGCCGGCGCCGGTGTCCTGCACCCGGATCCTGACGCCGCCGGTGGGAAGGGGTTCCGTTCGCAGGCGCAGGGTTCCGCCTCCGGGCATGGCGTCGCAGGCGTTCACGCAGAGGTTGAGCAGGGCGTGGCTCAGGGCCCCGGCATCGCCCCGCAGGGGATCCAGCCCCTCGGCCAGCTCCATCTCGAGGTGGATCCGCTTCAGGGTGGTGTAGCTCAGGAGCTGGCCCATCTCCTGGACCAGGGCGTTCAGGTCCACGGGGCTGTCCTCCGCCAGGTCCTTGCGGGCGAAGTAGAGCAGGCTCTTCACCACGCCCCGGCCCCGGGTGCAGGCCTGGGCGATGGTGTCCAGGGACTTGGCCAGGGCCCCGTCGGTTCCGGCCTGGGCCTGGAGGGTGGAGGCCAGGCTCAGGATGGCCCCCAGCACATTGTTCATGTCGTGGGCCACCCCGCCCGCCAGGCTGCCCAGGGACTCCAGCTTCTGGGACTGCTGGAGCTGGGCTTCCAGCGTCCGCCGGGCCTCCTCGGCCTCCAGGCGGTCGGTGATGTCGTAGGCGGTGCCGACCCCGGCAGGCCTCCCCTGCCACAGGATCCGGCCGGCTGTGAAGTCCACCCAGCGGATCCGGCCCTCCCGGGTGCGGATGCGGAAGTCGTAGCGGGAGGTCGCCTCCTCTCCGGCCTGCCGGGCCCTGGCCCGCTCCAGGACCAGGGGCCAGTCCTCGGGGTGCACCAGGTCCTGGATGCGCAGACCCGCCGCCACCTCCGCCCGGGGGTAGCCCGTCATCCGCTCGAAGGCCGCGTTGCAGAGCACGAAGCGGTCACCCTGGTAGATGAAGACGGCGGCGGCCATCGTGTCGGAAAGGGTGCGGAAGCGGGCCTCGCTGTCCACCAGGGCCGCCTGGTCGGCCCGCCGCGCCAGGGCCAGGGACAGGTCCGTGGCGGCGCCCTCCAGGAGCCGGGCCTCGTCCGGCCCGAAGCAGTCGGGATCGTGGGAGTACACCACCAGGGCCGCGGGGGCTTCGCCGGGGGCCCGGACCGGGAAGGCGGCGATGGAGGCCAGGCTGGAGGACCCGAGCTCCGCCCGCCAGGGACGGGAGGCGGGATCCCGCAGGTAGTCGTTCACGAGGCACGGGTGGCCCTCGCGGAGCGCGGTCCCCACCGCGCCCTGCCCCTCGGGGCTGTCGTCCGTCCGGATCACGACCCGGTCCAGCAGGCCATGGACGTCCCCCCAGCGCGCCAGGGGGAGCACGCGCCGGGTGTCCGGATCCTCCTGGGCGATCCAGGCCAGGGCGAAGCCGCCCGCTTCCGCCAGGGCCCGGCAGACCTGGTCGAGGAGCGCCTGCCGGCCCTGGGTCAGGGCGATGGCCTGGCTGACGCCGGTGAGGGCCGTATAGAGGCCGTTCAGGCGGAGCAGGTCCCGGGACTGGGCCAAGCCTCGCTGCCGCAGGACCATTCCGATGGCGAGGGCCATCAACCCGCAGAGGCCCAGGAGGGCGGCCTCGAAGGCCCAGGCCTGGAGGCGGGCCCCGTGGTACAGGATGCTCTGGCTGCCGGCCACCTCCAGGGTCCAGGGGGAATCCGCTACCGGATAGGCGGCCGCCACCTCGGGTCGTCCGTCCGCGCCGTAGCCGTCGTGAGCACCGGGGGAGGAGGAAGGAGAATCCGAGGAGATCAGCAGGGTCCGGGTGCCCGGGTGGAGGCCGATCCAGGCATGCAGGAGGGGGTTCAGGAAGGGCCAGGGGTCCGTCATCAGGAGCAGGGCCCCCCGGAACGGGTGGCCCACGGGCACCCAGAGGCCCACATGCAGGGCCCCGCCGGGCCCGTGCTGGTGCAGGGGCTGGAACTGGGTCCGGCCCGTGGCCTGGGCCGCCTGGATCCAAGGGAGCGCCTCGGACTGTGGGCCGGGCTGGAAGTTCGTGGAGCCCGGGGCCTGCTCCAGGAGCCGGAGGCGTCCGGTCGCGTCGTAGAGGCCCACCGCGCGGGTCTCTCCGTTGAGGGGGGCCCGCATCCAGGCCAGGACCTCGGCTTGGGAAGGGGCCCCGGGCCCCCCGGCGAGGTAGCCGGCCAGGAGGGCCTGCACCAGCGGGCTGCGCCCCAGGCGCTCGGCCTCCTTGAGGCGTTCTGTCTGCCACCGCTCCAGCAGCTGGAGCTTGAGGTGGGCCACCGCATCCAGCTCCTGGTGGACCCGGGACCGGGTCGAGGCTGCCGAACTCCGGAGGAACAGGGCCCCTGCCCCCAGGATGAGCAGGCAGAGGGTCAGGAAGAGGCCGAGGGGGCGCCAGGAGGCAGGTTGGGGCTTCGTCCGGGAGGCCTCGGGCGGGGAGACCCGGAACACCGCCAGGGGCCACACGTCCCACCCTCCCTGGAGGAGCTGGGCTCCCGCCAGGAGGGCGAGGCCCATTGCGGGCAGGGGCGGGAGGAGAGGCGTCCGGCCGCCATAGAGGAGCCCCAGGCCCCCGGCGGCGGCCTCCAGGGCGAGGGTCGCGGGCACCAGGGCGGACAGTGCCAGGAGAGAGGCCGCCTGCCGGAAGCGGTGATCCGCTTGGCCCCCGGCGGGGCCCCACCGGAGCAGGAGGGCCGCCGATTCCGCCAGGAGGACCAGGGGGATGGCGGACCAAACGGGCTCCCGCCCCAGGAGGACCAGGGCCCCGAGGGCGGCCAGGAGGGCTGCAACCAGCGTGGCACCCCGGGGGATGCGGTCCTGCCCGGCCCCTGCCACAGCCAGAGCCAGCAGGCCCATGGGGGCGGCAGCGGCCCAGGTCGCGGTCCCCGCCCACCCGGCACCCGCGAAGGCCAGCAGGCCCAGGGTGGCGAGCCCGGCGGGCAGGAGGCGTGGGTGGGGCGGCTGCATGATCGGGAGGGACCTCCGGAGTCCGTGCCGAGGGCTGCATGATTCATCGGCAGGGTTCCAGGAAACCGTATTCTGGAGGGGCACGGAGGCGCCATCCATGGCAAGGCAGGCGAAGGGGGAGGGCCGGGTCCTCGTCCGGAAGCGGGAGCAGCTGAAGGCCCCAGGCCTGTGGAAGGTGCTCCTGCACAACGACGACTACACCACCCAGGACTTCGTGGTGTGGCTGCTGAAGACGGTCTTCCGCAAGCCGGAGCCCGAGGCCGTGGCCATCATGCTGGCGGTCCACCGCTCGGGCATGGGCGTGGCGGGAACCTACACCCGGGACGTGGCGGAGACCCGGGCCGAGCGCGCCCGGCGCCTGGCGGAGCAGGAGGGCTTCCCGCTCCTCTGCACGGTGGAGGAGGACCATGCCTGAGGCGCCCGGCCGGAACCCGGAGGTGGATCCCGAGCTGAACCGAGGGTTCCAGCGGGCCTTCGAGCTGGCCCGCGCCCGACGGCACGAGGACGTGGCCCTGGAGCACCTCCTGCTGTCCCTGCTGGAGGACCGCCATGCGGCGGCTGCCCTCCGGGGATGCGGGGTGAAGCTGGAGGTCCTGCGGGCCGACCTGGAATCCGTCCTGGAGCGGGCCTTCGAGCGGGTGCCGGAGGGCGAGACCTTCCAGCCCCACAGCACCCTGGGCTTCGTGCGGGTGGTGGAGCGGGCGCTCTTGCACGCCTTCAGCGCCGGCCAGCATCTCGTCCGGGGTGGTGAGCTCCTGCCCGCGCTCCTCGAGGAGGTGGACAGCCCCGCCCGGCACCTGCTGGAGAAGCACGGCGTCAAGCGCCTGGCCCTGCTGAGGGTCCTCAGCCACGGACCCGGGTCCGGCCGGAAGGCCCCTGCCAAGGCCTCGCCGCCCCCATCCGAGGCGGACGAGGAGGAGGGGGCGCCGGAGGCCGTGGATCCCCTGGAGGCCTACGCCACGGACCTCGTGGCCCGGGCTGCCGCCGGCCGCCTGGATCCCCTGGTGGGCAGGGAGGCCGAGGTCGCTCGCATGGCCCAGGTGCTGTGCCGCCGCCGGAAGAACAACCCGCTGCTGGTGGGGGAATCCGGCGTGGGCAAGACCGCCCTCGTGGAGGGCCTGGCCCGGCGCATCCACGAGGGGAAGGTGCCCCCGCCCCTGAATGGCGCCCGCATCTTCGCCCTGGACCTGGGGGCGCTGCTGGCCGGCAGCCGCTACCGGGGCGATTTCGAGGAGCGGCTCAAGGCCGTGCTCAAGGCCCTGGCCGAGGTTCCCGGCGCCATCCTCTTCGTGGACGAGCTGCACACGATCGTGGGGGCCGGCGCCACCAGCGGCGGAGCCCTCGACGCCGCCAATCTGCTCAAGCCCGCCTTGGCTTCCGGGGACCTGCGCTGCATCGGCGCCAGCACGTTCCAGGACCTGAAGGGCTCCCTGGAGCGCGACCGCGCCCTGGCCCGGCGCTTCCAGGTGGTGGAGGTCCCCGAGCCCACCGAAGCCGAGTCCCTGGCGGTGCTCCAGGGCCTGAAGGCCGAGTACGAGCGGCACCACGGCGTGGCCTACGCGGAGGACGCTCTGGCCGCGGCCGTGCGGCTGGCGGCCAAGCACCTGCCCGAGCGCCGGCTGCCCGACAGCGCCCTGGACGTTCTGGACGAGGCCGGGGCCGCCCAGAAGCTGCTGCCGAAGCGGGCCCGCGCGAAGCGGATCGGCACCGCCGAGGTCGAGAGCGTGGTGGCGCGGATGGCACGGGTGCCGGTGGCCTCCGTCAGCGCGGACGACCGTGCGGCCCTGGCGACTCTCGAGGCCTCCCTCAAGGCCCAGATCTACGGCCAGGATGCCGCCTGCGAGGCCGTGGCCGGTGCCATCAAGCTGGCCCGCTCGGGCCTGCGGGATCCCCAGAAGCCCATGGGCTGCTTCCTCCTCGCCGGGCCCACGGGGGTGGGCAAGACGGAGCTCTCGAAGCAGCTGGCCAAGGCCCTCGGCATCGCCTTCCTGCGCTTCGACATGAGCGAGTACCAGGAGAAGCATGCCGTCGCCCGCCTCATCGGCGCCCCGCCGGGCTACGTGGGCTACGAGGAGGGGGGCCTGCTCACGGACGCCGTGCGCAAGCAGCCCCATGCCGTGGTGCTCCTCGACGAGCTGGAGAAGGCCCATCCGGATCTCTTCGGCATCCTCCTCCAGGTGATGGACCATGCCTCGCTCACGGACAGCCACGGGCGCAGTGCGGACTTCCGCCACACGGTCCTGGTGATGACCACGAACGTGGGGGCCCGGGAGCTGTCCGCCCGGCAGGTGGGCTTCGCGGAGGCCGGCGCCCGGAAGACTGCCACCGGCGCCCTGGAGAAGGCCTTCAGCCCCGAGTTCCGCAACCGGCTGGACGCCATCCTCCAGTTCGCCCCCCTGGGCCGGGCCGAGATGGAGCGGGTGGCGGATAAGCACCTCCGGGAGCTGGAGGCCCAGCTCCAGGAGAAGG
>DAIDKC010000325.1 GCA_027451045.1 Holophagaceae bacterium
CGCTGGACATGGACATCACGGCTGAAGAAATGGAACAGGTGGTAGCTCTGGCCGCGGGCACCTTGGGGATGCCCGCGACCGTAGCCGCCTTCACGTGGGTACGCGATGTCACCCACAAGGATCTGCCCCGGGAGTAGGCCTGCCCCGTGCTTCCGAGAGGGTGAGCCCCCCGGGGAAGCACAATGACCTGGATCGGGAGGCCCCATCTGCGATCCGCATGCTGCGGCCCACAGATGGGTGCCTTCGGTCCAATCCGCATCATTGGAGTAGCGATGCTCAATCGTTCCCTGGCATTGATCATGCTGCTGGCCTCCACCGCCTTCGGAGCCCCTACCCAAGGGAAGGTCGTTTCGGTGAAGGGCCGGATCGTGGTGGTGGAAGTGCATGGCTCCCTCGCGCCTTGGGTGAAGAAGGGGGCCCAAGTGAAGATCAACCAGAGGCTCTTCGGCAGGGTCATGGCAGTGGGAAGGGCCAGCGTGACCCTCTCCTTCCCGAAGCGCGGCGAACTGGCCGAGGGCGCAACTGTGACCCTGGCATCTCCGAAGGCCAAGGAGTTGAAGAAGGGCGAGAAGGTCACGTTCGATGACAGCCTGGACAAGGGTGGATGCTAAGGCGCCACATCCAGACACACCATCCACACCCGGATTCAGACCCTCACCCCCGGCCGCGGACCTTCCTGGGGAGCTGCTCAGGAAACCCCGCCGCATCCTGCGTCGCGTCAGATTCCAGCCCCGGGCAAGCGCACAGCGGGGGCAGACAGCCTGCGCCTGGGGAGATCATGGGTGTTCTGGAAACTGGGGCCTGGTCCGGTTTCGGGGGCAGCGCCGCGGGAGCCTTGCTGGGAGGAAGGCCGAAATGGGCAAGGATCACGTTCACGAAATGGCCGAGGGCCTCCTCTGATCCCAGACGGTCGTTGACGACCAGGGTGCGGGATCGCGAGTGGTCGAAACCAGGAATGCGATGCAGGTTGATCCGGCCCGCGGCGATGTGCTCCTGGACCAGGTCCGTGGGAAGGAAAGAGATGCCTTCTCCAGCCAGGACGGCCTGGATCAGCAGGTGGAGGTCGTCGAGGATGATCACCTTGCGGAAGGAACTGAGGCTGAGACCAATTCCCTTGAGCCCGCGCTCCATGAGCATGCGGGAACAGCAGCCCTCCCGCCGGGTGTAGAGGGGCAGTTCCAGCAGCGAGTCAATGAGGGTACCCCTCGAGGGCAGGGCGAACTCCGGACTGGTCATGAAGACCGTTTCCGCCTCGGGAAGGGGATGCACGGAAAAGGAAGCGGGATCGAACAGAGTCGCGCCCTCGACCACGCCCGCATCGAAGACGCCCTCCCCCAGGCCGCGCAGGGTCTCGCTGGGTGAGAGGAAGAGGAACTTGAGATCCGCAGTGTCCACGCACGTGAGCATGAAATCGCGCAGGACAGCGGGCATGTGAGCCGATCCGAAGGCAGGTGTACAGCTGAAGGACAGGCGGGTCTTCCCTTCCAATTGCTGGAGCCCGGCCTCCAGTTCGGCTTCGATCTCGAGGAGGGCGCCGGCTTTCTGGTACACCATGCGGCCGGCTTCGGTGGGCCGGATCTGGCTGCCCGAGCGATCCAGAAGCGCGCAGCCGTACTGGTCTTCCAGGAACTTGATCCGGCGGGAGACCGCCGGCTGGGTGACGCAGAGCACCTCTGCCGCCCGGGAAAGGCTGCCGGCCTTCACGACTTCCACCAGGGTTTTGAGGTAGACCGACTCCATCAGGAACTCCGCCAGGGAATCACTCTAACGCCCCCATGACGGTTCGTCATGGGGACCATGCGAAGCATTCAATTGCTTTGAATACCACACGGTAGATAAATCAACGAGAGGCACGCATGCCAAGTGCTTGTGCGGCCAAGGAAGGAACCCATGGCGAAAGCGATCAGTCGTCGGTCATTCATCGGCACCTGCGGGGCCATGGGTTCCTTCAGCCTCCTCGGCGCGGGCCGGGCCGTTCCGGCCCCAGGGAATCCACCCGGATGGCGCGGGGTCCAGCGTGTCAAGAAGGTCGCCTCGGTCTGCGAGATGTGCTTCTGGCGCTGCGGCATATTGGCCAGCGTGGCCGATGGCAAGGTGCTGCGGGTGGAGGGCAATCCTGACCACCCGCTGACGAAGGGCCGCATCTGCGCCCGGGGCAACGCGGGCGCCTTCCTGCTCTACGACCGGGATCGCCTGAAGTACCCCCTGATGCGGGTGGGCGAGCGGGGCGAAGGGCGCTTCAAGCGCGTGAGCTGGGACGAGGCCCTGGACTTCCTGGCGGGCAAGCTGAAGGATTTCAAGAAGGCCTACGGCCCTGAATCCGTGGCTTTCTTTCCCCATGGTGTCAGCGCGGGCTTCTTCCACACCTTGATGAAGGCCTACGGCACACCCAACAGTGCCGAGCCCGCCTTCGCGCAGTGTCGTGGCCCCAGGGAAGTCGGCTACGCCCTGACCTTCGGGCGGGGGCTCGGATCTCCCGAGCCGGTGGATCTGGACGAGACGAAGCTGATGGTGCTCATCGGCACCCACATCGGCGAGAACGTCTTCACCAGCCAGGTCGCCTCCTTCGCCGAAGGCCTGGCCAAGGGGGCGAAGCTGGTGGTGGTGGATCCCCGCTTCAGCACCGCGGCCGAGAAGGCCGACTGGTGGCTGCCCATCAAGCCAGGCACGGACATCGCCCTGCTGCTGGCCTGGATGAACGTCCTCATCGCCGAGAACCTCTACGACCAGGACTATGTCAGGAAGTACGCCAACGGTTTCGACAAGCTCGCGGAGCATGTGCGCCCCTTCACGCCGGAGTGGGCGGCCCAGATCACCGAGATCCCCGCCGAGCGCATCCGGGCGACAGCCCGCGCCATGGGTGCCGCGAAACCCGCCGTGGCG
>DAIDKC010000326.1 GCA_027451045.1 Holophagaceae bacterium
GAGTTCACCGAATCGTCACGGCGGCAGGCGGGGGGGAGAACACCTTTGTACTCAGAGGCATCCAGGTGAGGAGGCGCCCATGTTCTCCAGCCCGCGATACCGCGGTTGGATGAAGCCCTACGGCTCCATCGGGTGGCTGGAGATCCTCCTGATCCTGGTCGGCGTGGTGGTGGCGATCCTCTTCCAGCCACACCTCGGCCCCTGAAGCGAGCCTCCCGGTTCGGCTGCCGGGGAGTCTCCCCAAAATAGTTCGCGAAACCCACTTGCGTCTATACCTGGGTATAGACCTTACCCTTCCGTCCAGGAGGGGGCATGGTACCCGGGACCTTCAGGATGGGCGAGCTCACTGCGGCCTGCGGGGTGAGCGACCAGGCGGTGCGCCTCTACGAGCGCCTGGGCCTCCTGGAGCCCGTGGGCCGGACCGCCAAGGGCTACCGCCTCTACGACGCCGCCTCGGTGGAGACGGTGCGCTTCATCAAGCAGGCCCAGCGCAGCGGCTTCACCCTGGAGGAGATCAAGGTCCTGCTCCGCACGGACCTCCAGGATCCACACGCCTGCGGCGCCATGAAGACCCTGCTGGACCGGAAGCTCCACGCCCTCACAGCGCGGCTGGCGGAACTCCAGGGCCTGAAGGAGGTGCTCCAGGACCTCCGGCAGGCCTGCGAGGGCGCGCCGGGACCGGGCTGCCCGGCCATCCTGCGCCTCTGCACCCCCTGTTGCGCCGAGCCCGATCCCGAAGACGCTCACGACCTTCGAACAAGGAGATGATCCATGGCCATCGAGAAACAGCCGTACGCCTGCAGCCTGCCCGCCTCCCCCGGCGCAGAGCCCGCCCAGGAAGGGACCAGCCATGGCTGCTGCGCCCCCCGGCCCGCTGCGTCCACGATCCCCTGCCCGGACTGCGGGACGGAAGGGAAGCCGGTGCAACCCCTCACCCTCCGCGCCCTGCTCCAACCGAACCTGCGGGCCGATGTGAAGGAGGAGGCCTACTGCTTCTGCGCCAATCCCGACTGCGACCTGGTGTACTTCCGCGCCGATGGCGCCCAGACCTTCGCCCGGGCGGACCTCACGGTGCGGGTGGGGGTGAAGGAGCGGAACAGCCCGCGCCCGCTCTGCTACTGCTTCGGCCACAGTGCGGAAAGCCTCCGGGAGGAATGGCTCCGCACCGGGAAGAGCGCCATCCTCGACGCCGTCAAGGCGGAGGTGAAGGCAGGCCATTGCCGTTGCGACGTGACGAACCCCAGCGGGGCCTGCTGCCTGGGGGACCTCACCCGGGAACTGAAGGCCCTGGCCGCGAACCCGCCCCCTGCGCCGATCCTGCAGGGGAACAACCCCGCAGACTCCACCTGCTGCCGAACCGGAGAAGGCCCCGGCTGCGCCTGCTGAAATGGAGTCCCCCATGTCCCCCCAAGACCACGGATGCGGCTTGCCCCAGGAAGCCCCGGGCGGCGCCTGCTGCGCAGCCCCCACGGCTCCGCGCCCCCAGGCCGGGCGCCGTACGGTGCTGTCCGCCGTGCTGCTGGGCGTGGTGGCTTCCGCCTGCTGCTGGCTGCCCCTGGCCCTGGCGGGCCTGGGCCTCACCACGGGCACCCTGGGCGCCCGGATTGCCTGGATCCGTCCCTGGGCCCTGGGGGCCCTGGCCCTCCTCCTGATCGGCGTGATCGCCTGGTGGGCCCTGAAGCGCTTTGGTTCCGCGCCGGGCCAGGGCGACTGCTGCGCGGTGGCTCCACGCTTCCCGACGTTGGCGGTGATCCTCCTGGGCCTCTCTTTCATAGGGGCCAGCGCGGCGCCGCGGCTGCTGGACCGCCACCCGGTCGGCGCCGTTCCCCCGCAGTCCCTGCCCGCCGGGGGCACCCTCCTGGTGCTGGCCACGCCCCAGTTCGATTGCGCCCCCTGTGCTGGCAACCTCCCACGGACCCTGGCGGCCACACCGGGGGTGGCCTCGATCCAGATGGACTTCGACCGGAGACAGACCCGCATCGTGTTCAAGCCGGGTGCCGCGGTGGACGCCACCCTGGCGCAGTGGAAGAAGACCCTGGGCTTCGAAGGCAAGGAGGTCCGGCGGGAGGTCACGCCTTCTATCCGGTAGGCACGCCGCTTGGGAGCCGCCGACGACCGAACCGAAAAGATGGGCCGGAACCGTGTGGAAAAGAACGAAGGATTTTCGAACTTGAGGATAGCCGGACCTGGGATTTGGCAAAACAGACCAGAACTTGGATTTGGCGGTGCGCGCCT
>DAIDKC010000327.1 GCA_027451045.1 Holophagaceae bacterium
CAGCAGGCCACCATCCAGGCCCTCCAGAAGGGCGAAGCGCCGATCCCCATGCGGGGCTGGCTCGCCAAGGAAGCCGCCATCAACTACGAGGTGGAGCGGGCCCTGGCGGAGGAGGATCCCGCGACCTTCTGGGCGGAGAAGGCGAAGTCCCTGGCCTGGCACACGCCCTGGACGGAGACGCTCCGCTTCGAGGCGCCCAACCACGCCTGGTTCCTGGGCGGGACCCTCAACGCCACCGTGAACTGCATTGACCGGCACGTCCACGGCGAGCGCCGGAACAAGGCCGCCGTCATCTGGGTGGGCGAGGACGGCGAGGAGCGGACCTACACCTACAACCGGCTCTACCGGGAGATGAACCGCTTCGCCAACACCCTGAAGCGCCTGGGGGTGAAGACGGGCGACCGGGTCATCCTCTACATGCCGCTCACGCCGGAGGGCATTGTCTCCATGCTGGCCTGCGCCCGCATCGGCGCCATCCACAGCGTGGTCTACGCCGGCATGGGCGTACAGGCCCTCAAGGCCCGCATCGAGGACGCCGGCGCGAAGGTGGTCGTGTGCTCCGACTTCACCTACCGCCGGGGCAAGGCCACGGCCCTGAAGCCCATCGTGGACGAGGCGGTGCGGGACCTGGCCTTCGTCGAGCATGTCATCGTCCACCGGCGCGGCTCCCGCCCCGGGGATGCCCCCTTCAAGTTCGACAGCGAGCGGGAAAAGGACTTCTACGACATCCAGCAGGGCCGGGAGATCCACTGTGAGCCCGAGATGGTGGACGCGGAGCACCCGCTCTTCATCCTCTACACCAGCGGCACCACCGGGAAGCCCAAGGGAGTGGTCCACGCCACGGGCGGCTACCTGGTGGGCGTCACCTACCTCGCCAAGGCCTTCTTCCAGATCCAGGAGCGGGACATCTACTGGAGCACCTCGGACATCGGCTGGATCGTGGGCCACAGCTTCATCGTCTACGGGCCCCTGAGCATCGGCGCCACGGTGCTCTGCCGGGAGGGCGCGCCGGACTATCCGAGCCCGGACGTGACCTGGGAGCTCTGCGAGCGCTTCGGTGTGAACGTGATGTTCACCGCGCCGACGGCGGTGCGCATGTGGATGAGTCACGGCGCCGAGGCCCCCGGGAAGTTCGACCTCTCCAAGCTGCGCCTCATGGCCTGCGCCGGGGAACCGCTGAACCCCGAGGCCCATCGCTGGGCCCAGAAGCACCTCGTGGGCCAGGGCAACGGCATGGTGGTGGACAACTGGTGGCAGACGGAGATCGCAGGGCCCGTCATCGGCACCCTGCCCACCTTCGAGGCGCGGCCCGGCAAGGCGGGCAAGCCGCTGCCGGGGGTGAAGCTCGCGGTGGTGAACCGCGACGGGACGGAAGTTCCCGATGGCCAGGGGGGCCTCCTCGTCATCAAGGCCCCGCTGCCCTACATGCTCCGCACCGTGTGGAACGACCCGAAGCGCTACGAGGACTACTGGCGCGACATTCCCGGCTGCTACAGCGCCGGCGACGTGGCGGTGAAGGACGCCGACGGGTACGTCGCCGTGCTGGGCCGGGCCGATGACGTGTTGAACGTGGCGGGCCACCGCATCGGCACTGCGGATGTGGAGGGCTCCCTCATCCGCCATCCCGCCGTGGCCGAGAGCGCCGTGGTGGGCATCCCCGATCCCATCAAGGGCGAGAACATCAAGGCCTTCGTGGTGGTGAAGCCCGGCTTCGAGGTCGGTCCGGGGCTCGTCGCCAGCCTCAAGGACCACGTCCGCGAGGACCTGGGCGGCATCGCCACCCCCGCCGACATCGAGATCCGCCCC
>DAIDKC010000328.1 GCA_027451045.1 Holophagaceae bacterium
CCAGGACGGTTCCCGGGGTGCCTCCGCCCTGGGCCTCGGGGATGAAATGAGGCCAGATGCCGCCGTAGTGGCTCACCCCCGCGTGGCTGAGGCGCACACGATCGCCGGGTTTGAAGAGGGAGTCCATGCCTGGCCCTCGCAGTTCGCGGACCAGGATCCCACAGGCACCCCGCTTCCCCGCACACCGGAGAAGGCCCCTCGCAAGTTCGAATCCGGGATCTCCCCAATGCGCCTAGGCCCCCGAAAGGGGGACTAGGCCTGCAATCATTGGAGCCAACTACAGGATTCGAACCTGCGACCTGCTGATTACGAATCAGCTGCTCTACCAGCTGAGCTAAGTTGGCGCTGGCTCTCCAGTGTGCCCGGGGGAGGCGCGGGAATCAAGGCGGGCTCAGTGCCGGTACCACGAGAGGGCCCAGAGCAGCCCGAAGAAGGCCAGGGCTTCGGCATCCTCGGGATCCAGTTCGGCGTTGCGTTCCCGCAGGGCTTCGGGGCCGGGCCCCCGCAACACGATGCGATGGATGTCGCCTGCGGGATCCTCCAGGAGCACCCAGTCGGGCGCGGTCCGGCCGACAGCCGCCACCCCGATCCTCGGCCGACCCGGCTTCCACCGGAGGTCCAGGGGCTCCCAGCGGCCCGCATCCATGAAGTGCCAGGTCCCCGGTTCCGTGGCGACCGGCAGGGCCAGCGAGGCGTCCCGGTCCAGGAAACGCACCAGGATGCGTTCCCCGGCGGGAGCGGGCTGGAGCGCCGGCCGCCTGCACCCGGGCAGGAGGGCCAGCAGGAGCAGCGGCATCATCAAGCGTCGCATGGGCCACCTCGCGATGGGGCCGGGAGCGCTACCGATAGTAATCCAGGATGGCCCGCACCACCGCCCGCGCATAGCGTTCCCGGAAGGCCGGATCCTTCAGGTTGCTAGCATCCGCGATGTTGGTGAGGTTGGCGACCTCCACGAGGACCTTGGTGGCCCCGATGCTGTAGCGGATCACGGCTGGCACCCATTTGGCGCCGTTCCGGATGACCACGTTCCGGATGGGGCGGTTCACATGCACGGGAATGCCGGCCTTCTGGAGGGACCACAGGAGCACCTCGGAGAACTGCCGGCTCCGGGCCTCCCCCCGGAGCTTCTGGCGGGGGGTGAAGGAGACCCGGGAGAACCGCCGCATTTCCGCCACGTTCCCTGCCCGGTTGGCGGCAATGGCGAAATGGGAGGGCACCAGGGTCGCACCGGGCACGTAGACCATGGTGCCGCGGGAACTGGGGTGCAGGCTGTCGGCATGGAAACTGATGAAGAGGGTCTTCCTCGGGTCCCCCCGGTGCTGGATGAACCGCTCGAAGAGCTCGTTGGCCAGGACCCATCGCAGGTGCACGCTGACCGCGTTGGGGCGCTCGCCGTCGTTGGAGAACGGTGGATCGGTGAGGATCTCCGCATCATGGGAGGGGGTCCGGATGATGCGTCGCGTCCGGAAACCGATCTCGGGATAGCGGATCGTGCTGCTCACCTGGGCATCGGTCTCCTCCTCCAGAAGGCGCCGGACGCGCATGGTGATGTCGTAGACGAAATCCGACTCCCAGATGCCGTTCGCCTGCGCCCCGATGTCCACCCCCCCGTGGCCTGCGTCGAGGACGATCCTCACCCCATCGAGCCTGGGCCCGGCCTCGACCCGGGCGGTCCGCCGCA
The DNA here is from genome assembly GCA_027451045.1 of Holophagaceae bacterium. GTDB lineage: Bacteria > Acidobacteriota > Holophagae > Holophagales > Holophagaceae > Geothrix. The sequence continues at coordinate 1,682 of DAIDKC010000328.1, forward strand.
CCTCCGCCCGGACCTCGCGCTCCTCCGCCAGGGCGGCCGTCCCCTCGGGCTGGAAGGGGTCGGCCAGGTACTCCACCGGGATCTTGACGAGCTGTCCGGGCTGGATGCCGTGCAGGTCCGTGATCCCGCTGCGCCGCGCGATGACTTCCGCGAGATCGTTCACGGCCTTGGCGTCCACCCGGTCGGTGTAGCGCATCACCACGGCCGAATAGAGGGCCTCGCCCTTGCGCATGTGGTAGGCCGCGTACTTTCCCTGGGCGTCTTCGCCGTAGGTGAGCATGGCCCGGTAGGCGGCCACCCGCGCCTCGTCATCCAGGCTGTCCTCGGGCTGGGAGCGGTCGGGCTCCCGGCTCTGGCCGCCGAGATCCACCGAGAGCAGGGGACGGGGGATCCACCAGGCGTCCCCCTGGCGCAGCTTCTCCGGAAGACCCGGGTTCTCGGCCATCAACTTGTCGTAGTTCTGGCCGTGGCCCGTGAAGAGCGCCGAGAGGGTCCACACGGACTCCAGCTCGGGGTACTGGACCAGGTGCCGGACCCCCTGGCGTTGCCAGCGGTCCCGGGGGAAGAAGGCCTCAAGCGCCCAGCGCTTGCCCTCCGGCGAAAGCTGGTCGAACGGCACCCAGCCGTGGGCATCCGCGTCCGTGGCCAGGAAGGCCAGGGGCAAGCGGGCGCCTTTCAGGCTGAGCCCCTTCTTGAACTGGAGCCGCAGCACCGCCGTGCCGCCGCCTGGCAGGCGGGCCTGCACCAGGGCAGGGGCGGGAGCCTGGCTTGGGGCGACGGCCAGCAGGACCGGCAGCAGAAGGCTCAGGCCTCCCACGGCGCCTCTCCCCCCGCCCCGGAGAGACCCGAGCGCACCCAGGCCTTCATTTGGGCCAGAAGTTCCGCGGGGGTCCCTGACCGGACCTCGAGGAAGCGCCGCAGCCGCCGTTCCAGGTGTCCCGCGCCCTCCTCCAGGAGGTAGAGGCGGTCGTGCAGCCGGTCCTGGGGGGCCTTGCCGGTGCTGGGCGGCAGCTTCAGGGTGCCCATGTCGAGGGTGGCAGCCGAGAGGCTGAACACCCATTCCATGTCCCCGGACAGGATGCGGAGCTTCATGCGGGCTGGGCGCATGCCCCGGCTGAGGGCCTCGAAGGCCTCCCGGCTTTCCGAGGGGCTTCCCTTGCGCAGGGAGATCTCCTTGACCTCGCCCCGCTCGGAAACGAGCTGGATGGCATCATCCACGAAGCAGGCCGATCCATCCCCCTCGACACCGCTGGCGCCACCCTCCATCTGGCTCTGCATCCAGAGCCACAGCAGGAACTCCTCGCCGAGAAACCGGCCCTGTTCGATCAATTCCATGGGTTTCATCCCCGCCCCTCCTCGAGCTCGAGGTCGAAGGGATCCAGTCCCATCAGCGACTCCACGGGCAGCGACGGGCAGAGGCGCCCCGCCAGCACCAGAGGCGCCAGCGGGTGCACCTCGCACCCGAAGGACTTCATGAAGAGGCTCGCCAGGGCCCCCTGGGCCTTGGCGGAGCTGGCCGTGGTCCACAGGAGCCCACCCTTCAGGTCCCAGGCCACCTCCACGACCTTCGGCACGGGCAGCACTTTCTTCAGCAGTTCCACCTTGATCTCGTCCTGGAGGGAGATCCGGGCCTCCCGCCCCAGGAAGGCGAGATCCTTCTCCTTCAACAACTGCTGGGCACGGAGGTCCACGTGAGCCTTGAGCAGGACGCTAGGCACGCGGCGGGTATCCATGCGCAGGGAGAAGACGGCGAAGCGCTCCTGCCCCACCCCCTCCCGTTCGGGCGGAGTGATGAGAGGATTCCGCCAATCGCACCAGCCCAGCCGCTCCTCCTCCAGGCCGTCCTGGAAGGGCCGGAACTGGTCCTGTTCGAGGCCCGCCTGCAGATCCTCCGGATCGGGCACTGGTCCGAGGACCATGAAGCGCTTGAGCGAGACCGCTCCTTGAAGAAGACCCATCAGCGCCCCCGCCATTGGAAGAGCCGGAACAGGCGCCCCAGCGGGCCGGGTCCGGCATTTCTGCACGCCATCCGCTGGACCACCGGAGCTGCCTGCCCCTCGGGCAGCGGCAGGAGGGGATCGGTGACATGCAGCAGGACAGCGGTGATGTTGTCCCTGCCCCCGTGGGCCAGCGCGGCCTCCACCAGACGGTCCAGCGCCTGACGCGGCGTGGGATCGGCATTCAGGATGTCGAGGATCGAGGCGTCCGGGACTTCGCCGTGGAGGCCATCGGAACAGCAGAGCAGACGGTCCCCGCGGCGCAGCTCGAGGCGGTAGAGGGGTACCCGCAGGGGCTGGGGCGACCCCAGCGCCTGGGTGATCATGTTGCGCTGGGGGTGGGTCCGGGCCTCCTCCCGCGTCAGGGCCCCCTGGACCACGAGGTCGTTCACCAGGGTCTGGTCGTCCGTGATCTGGTGGAGCTGCCCCTGGCGGTGGAGGTAGGCCCTGGAATCCCCGATCTGGGCGGCATAGGCATGCCCGTTCCAGAGGACCAGGGCCGTCAAGGTGGACCCCATGCCCCGGGCGGTGCGGTCGTCGTCGGAATACCGCAGCACCGCATCGCTGGCCTGGACGACGGCGGCTTCAAGGGCGGTGAGCAGCTGCGATTCCTCCGTCCGAACGGTGGCGACCCGGCCCCAGTGGCCGAACAGGTGCACCGCCACGGCCGCGAGACCCTCCCGGCTGGCCACCTCCCCGGCCGCAGCCCCTCCCATCCCGTCGGCCACAGCCACCAGCAGGCCGGGCACCCCGGCCTTGAGGGGGCGGGAGGGCCCGTTCAGGATGGGCTCCTCGCCATCCAGCGCGCTCAGCAGGTAGGCGTCCTCGTTGTTCCTCCGGACCTTGCCCGGATGGGTGATGGCGGCGTAGTCAAGCAGCATGAGGAGGATCAGCCCTGCTGGAAGTCGGGATTCGAGAACGGTGGGGGCCCTTTCCGTTCATCATAGCGGCAGGGAGCGACGGGATGCAGCAGGGCGAGGAGGCAGGACCATGAACACCCTGGGCATCCTGGGCCCCGGCGTGCTGGGCTGCTCCACGGCCCAGTGGGCGGCCGAATGTGGCCTGGAGGTGTGCCTGATCGGCCGGGATCCGGCCCATGCCGCCGGAGCCTGCCGCGAGGTCGAACGGCGCTGGGACGCCGCAGTCGCCAAGGGCAGGATGCCCGACGCGGATGCGCGGGCCGCTCGGGCACGCCTGAGCGCCCACGGATTCGGCCGGGCCCCCCTCCAGGACCTGGATGCCCTGCTCGAGGCCCTGCCGGAGGACCCGGATGCCAAGGCCTCCGCCCTGGCCGCCGTGGCGGCCCTCGCGCCCAGGAACCTGCTGATCCTCACGGGAACCTCATCCCTTCCTGTCGGACGACTGGCCAAGCAGGCGGGCCTCCAGGGACGCCTCCTGGGCTTCCATCTCTTCGTCCCCGTGTCGCGCATGCATGTGGTCGAGCTTGCATCCCCCGCGGATGCACCGACCTGCCTGCTGGCGCAGGCGGAGGCCCTCGCCGGACGCCTCGGGAAACGGGTGGTCCGGGTCCAGGACCAGCCCGGCTTCGCAGCCGCGCGCATGGCCCTGGTCCAGGGCCTCGAAGCCATGCGGCTGCTCGAGGCGGGCGTGGCCTCGGCCGAGGGCCTCTACCTCCTGATGACCCAGGGCTATGGCCACCCTGTGGGCCCGCTGGAGCTCTCCGACCGCGTCGGACTGGACCTCCGCCTTCGCATCGCCGAAGGCCTCCATGCGGCCACCGGGGAGGCCCGCTTCCGCCCACCGGACCTCCTCCAGGAGAAGGTGGCACGCGGCGAGACCGGAACCCGGGCGGGACAGGGGTTCTTCCGCTGGGACGATCAAGGGAGGCGTCTATGAATCTGGTGCTTGCCATTGCCGCTGGATGCCTGCTTCTGCTGGTGCTGGTCCTGGCCTACCGGATCGGGAAGATCATCCTGCGGGTGTGCGTGGGTTTGGCCGCGCTGGGTCTGCTAAGCTGGTGGCTCTGGACCCTGTTTCACGCCTGAAGCCAGGCGCACGAGGAGCAAGCATGGCCGCCATCTCCTGCATGCAGTGCGGAGCCGATCTGACCGCCCCCCAGAGCGTCCGCATCGCCGAGTACCAGTTCGGGCATCTGGAAAAGACCGCGGAGGATCCTGGCTTCCGCTACCACTTCGACCAGCCGGACAACTACACCATCCTCTGCAATTCCTGCAAGAGGCTGGTCCGCACCCTCCCCATCCCGCGCTAGCACCCTTGTCACTCCGAAAAGAAACGGCCCCGACTCGGGGCCGTTTCTTTTCCGGTGCTCCGGAATCAGCCCCGGAGCACGTGGGGCGTGATGAAGATGAGCAGTTCCTGGTCGGAGGTCTGCTTGGACTTGTTCCGAAACAGGGCGCCCAGGAGGGGGATCTTCGACAGGAAGGGGACCCCCGTGGAGCCGGTGGTGTTGTTGGTGACGTAGACGCCGCCCAGCACCGCCGTGCCGCCGTCCCTGACCAGCACCTGGGTATCCAGCGCCTTGCGAAGGATCGTGGGGGTGCCGTTCACGGTCTGGCTGAAGTCCGCCTCGGCCTTCTCCAGGTGGATGTCCATGAGGATCGTCCCCTCGTTCGTGACCTGGGGCGTCACGTCGAGTTGGAGGTTGGCGTCCACGAAGGCCACCGTGATGGCACCGCCCTGGGCGCCGCCCTGCTGGGTCGGGTACGGGATCTTCTCGCCGCTCAGGATCGTGGCCTTCTTGTTGTTCTGGGTCACCACCTTGGGGGAGGAGACAATCTTCACCACCCCCTCGCTCTCGAGTCCCTGGAGCACGGCATTGACGCTGAACCGGTCACTGAGGAAGGAGAACCAGAACTCGCCTGCGGGACTCGGGATGGTGGTCACGCCGCTTTCACCTGGCGCCCAGGCGATGGCGGCGGACTGGCCCGAAGCCGCCCGGTTGAAGCCCTGCACGCCGTTCCAGTAGGGGGACTGGGAGGCCACCCAGGGGGTGCTGGTCGTGGTCCCGCCGCTGGTGATGGCGGTAGGCGCGACGTTGGCCTGGGGCCATTTGACACCGAAGGCCCGCTGCCAGTTCTTGTTGGCCTCGACGATCCGCGCCTCGATCTGGACCTGAGGGATCCGGACATCGAGGGTCTGGATGAGCGCTTCCAGGACTTTGATGTTGCTGGGAAGGTCGGTGATGATGAGGGTGTTGGTCCGCTCGTCGAGGATGACCGATCCCCGCTTGGTCAGCATGCTCTTGATGATGTTCTGGACATCCGTGACCTTGGCGTAGGAAAGGGGCCGGGTGATGGTCTCGAGGGGTCCGGCCAGGGCCCGGAGTTCCTCCAGCTTCTTCCGCTCCTCGGCCTCCTTCTGGAGGGTCGATATCTTCGCCACGCGGAGCACCCCGTTCTGGATCTCCTTGCCGAGACCGGCGTTCTTCAGGACCACATCCAGGACCTGGTCCCAGGGGGTGTTGGTGAACCGGTACCCGTAGTTGCCCTGGACATCCGGATCCATCACCAGGTTCAGGTGCCCCGTATCGGCCAGGATCCTCAGGAACTCGCGGATGTCCGTGTTCTGGAGATCAATGGTGATCCTGGAGCCGGTGTACTTGGGCGTATCGTCCCCGAGGACCCGTCCCCGGTAGCGTTCCTGGGGCGGGGAGATCAGCGTCTGCTCGCCTTCCTGGTCCTGGGAGGCCGGCTGTTGGGGCGCCTGTTGGGGCGCCTGTTGGGACGTCTGGATGGCTTCCGGCATGGCCGCTGGGAGGGCTGCCGAGGCCGCCAGGTGAGGCAGCGTCTGGAAGCCGGAGACGACAGGCGGAAGCGGGGCAAGCGGTGCGGCCGAGACCGCGGCCGCAGGAGGCTCCGGCCGGACCTGGGCAACCACCACCGCGGGGGCAGCCTGGGAGGCAGGCGCCGGGAGGGGCAGGATGGCTGACGCGAACCCTTCCAGGTGCGCCTGGGCCTTGCCCTGGCCCGGCGTCAACTGGATCTTCACGCCGTCCGGCGCGGGCATGACGGTGGCCTGGGTTCCCGGCACCACATCCAGGACGAGTCGCGTCACGGGGTGGGGCATGGCCCGGAATTGCCCGACCCGGATGCGGTGGATCAGGGGATCCTTCAACGCATTGAGGTCCTTCCGGCTCACCCGGGTGCCGCGCTGGACCCCGGGAAGGTCCACCACGACCCGGAGGGGCGCGCGGAGAAGCTCAAGGCGGGGCACCCCCGTGAAACCCGGGGCGCTGACCAGGATGCTGGCGCCCGAGGCGCTGGAGGCGAGGGTGGCCGATTCCAGGAAGGCCCCCTTGACCGGTTCGGATCGGCTGCCCACGGGTACCGGGGCGGCAAGGAGGGATCCCGCTTGGATCCCCGCCAGGACCACGCCCCCTGCGACAAGCAAGGAACTCAGGCGAGCATTCATCGATTATCCTCCTCGCGATTGAACGTCTTGGTCACGGTCCGGAAAACCGAACGGTTGGTCGTGTTCAATTCCCACTGGTGAAAGATCACGGCGCTGTCGGTGATGCCCACGATCTCGCCGTCCTTGAACCGGTAACCCACCGGAAGCCAGCGGACATTCCCGCGGCTGTCCGAAACGATGGCAAAGCTCTTGCCGTTCCGGCGCAGCACCCCCTTCACGCTGATGTCGTCAATCATGTCCTCGTGGTTCAGGGGCTTGTCGTCCCGGGGAGTCGCAAACGGATCCCGTTGGATGGTCGGCTTGTAGGGCGTCGCCTGGATGGTCGCGACGTCGTCGAAGGTGGGGGCGGGCTGGGCTCCGGCCTGGGCGGCGCCTGCCGGAGGAGGCGCAGGGGCCTGGCCGAACAGAAGGGAACCTGCCAGGAGGAATGCGGAGGAGAGGCGGATCTGGGTCATGGGGTGCCCTCGAGCGAGCTTCAGTGGGCCTTGGCCCCGGCGGCGCCCGGAGCCTTGGCATTGGGGCCCGTGGGCGGAGGTTCGACGTTGTAGACGAAAACACTGATGGTGCACTTGGCAGCCGCGGGATAGAACCCGTGGCTGTTGGAGGCCCGGGTCAACTCGATGTTCGAGAGGTTGATGATCTTGTCGTAGCCGGAGATGAGCGAGGCGAACTGGCCGAAGGTGTGGTAGCCGACCCGGCAGGTGAAGGCGATGGGCTTTTCGGTGTAATAGGTGGTCTTCTTCGCCGGCAGGAGGGAGAAGGACGTCTGGTCAATGCCGGCGTCGTCTGCCAGCTTCTTGATGCGGTAGGGCACCTCGCCGTAGTCCGCCTCCGAGGGCATGATCTTGACGAGGGCATCAATCCGCTTGTCCTCCTTGGCGACCTCCTCACGAAGCTTCTCGTAGCTGGCCTTGAGGAGCTTGCCCTTGTCCACGGCGGCCTGGAGCTGCACGATGTCGGCCTGGGTCGCCGCCAGATCCGACCGCTTCCCGCCAAGCAGGAGGAAGATCAGCGCGGCCACAACGATGCCAGCCACGGCGCCCACCAGAATCTGTTTCTGAAGCTGGGAGTTCATGGGCTACCTCAGACGGCGTTCTGGAGGTCGAAGGAGATGGTGAATTCCAGGGAGCCATTCCCGACCTTGTTGGCGTGCGGGTACTGGATGTTCTTGAACCAGCGGCTCCGGGACTGGAGGTTCACGTAGAAGGCATTGATGGATTCGAAGTTCCGGCTCTCCCCGTTGATGGTCACGTTCATGCCGTGCTGGGTCACCGACTTGAACCAGACATCGTCCGGAAGGCTGTCGGCGAGCTCCTCCAGGAAATGCACCGGAAGGGCCTGCTGGCGCTTCAGGTTGGACATCACCTCTTCCTTCTTCTGCAGCGCCTCCTTCTTGGCCCGGAAGGTCCGCTCCAGCTGGTTGTAGGGGTCGTACTGCTTCTTCTCGACTTCCAGCGCGGCCTTCTTCTGCTCCGCCTTCGTCACTTCGTTGTTGAGCCAGATGTAGTAGATGCCGCCCAGGGAGGCGAACAGGATGCCGACCACCAGGCCGGCGATGGGCAGCGAGGGGCGCCCGGCGCCGCCGCCGGAGTAGACCTGGACCGGCTCGGAAACCGGCTTGTCGCTCCCCTTCTTGGGCACCCCTGCGGCCGCAAGGGCATCCCCCAGCAGGTTGATTCTGATCATCGGTCCCCCACTTGGCGCAAAGCCAGCCCGACCACGACGGCGGCGGCACTGCCGAGTTCCCGCAGCATCTCGGGGTCCTCCGTGCGGCCGTCAATCTCGATGAGCTGGAAGGGGTTGAAACGGTCAACGGAAACCCGCAGGCGATCCGCAAGGACCTCGAGCAGCCCATGCACCATGGATCCCCCCCCTGCCAGGAGGACGCGATCCAGGCGATCCACCTTGAAACTGCTCTTGAAGAAATCCAGTGTGCGGCTCAGTTCATCGGCAAAGGCATCCGACACGGCATTGATGGAGGGCTGGACCTCCTCGGGGTTCCTCCCTTCGGCGGCCTGCCCCCGCTTCAGGAGTTCCGCGGCTTCGCGCCCAAGGCCCCAGTCCTCCATGAGCTTCTCGGCGTAACGGCTGCTGCCCCAGGTCATGTCGCGCCAGAAAACCGACTTCCCGCCCACCATCATGGTGAGGTTGGTGAAGGTGGCCCCCAGATTCACCAGGGCCACCACCTCATCGCGGCCGGCCCCCATGGAATTCACTTCATAGGCGTTCTGGAGGGCGAAGACATCCACGTCCACGACCCGGGGCACGCAACCGGCCTGGGCAACGCAACTGGTGTAGGACTCCAGCTTGTCCTTGCGACAGGCCACCAGCACCACATCCATGTTGCCGTCCTGGGCCCGCTCCTCGATCAGGCTGTAGTCGAGAGCATAGGAATCGAGGCCCTGTCCGGCCGGGAAGAAGCTTTCCGCCTCCCATCGAACGGATTCGGCCAGTTCCGCGGCACTCATCAGGGGAAACGTCACCTTCTTGACCATCACCTGCTGGCCGGCCACGGAAATCGCCACTTCCTTGACCTTGATCTTCTGCTCGGCCATCACCTTCCGGATGGCCGAAGCGACGGCGTTCCCATCCATGATGTCGCCATCCACGATGGCGTCGGAAGGCAGGGAGACGAACCCCAGTTTCTGCAGGCGGTACCGGCTTGAGGCGCCCTTGCCGATCTGCTGCAATTCGCAGACTTTCACGGAACTGGAGCCAATGTCCAAGCCGACAAGACTTTTGGTTTTTGATCCGAAAAGACCCACCGGACGCCTCGTTTAGATTTGGTAAGGGAAATGGTACCGCTTTCAGGAATTAGGTCAAGCCGAATGCCCCGTGAATCAGGAATCCCCCCCTACGGAAGTCAGCAGAATCGCGGTGATGTTGTCCTCGCCGCCATTCTCCCGGGCCGTGGCGATCAGCGTTTCCGCCGCCGCCTGGAGATCCTGGGCCCCCATGACGATGTCCCAGATCCTTGAATCGCTCACCATGCCTGACAAGCCATCCGAACATAGCAAAAGCCGGTCCATTTCCCCCAATTCAAACGCCTGGATGGCGACATCCAGGTCCCCCCCGCCGCCCAGGGCCTGGGTGATGACGTTCCGGAAGGGATGGTTGCGGGCCTCCAGAGGCGTCAGGATCCCGTTGGCCACCTGCTCCGCCACCCAGCTGTGATCCTGGGTGAGCTGCCGGATCCCCTGGGGGCCGAGCAGGTAGGCCCGGCTGTCACCGACATGGGCCAGGGTCACGTGCGGACCATGGACCAGGCAGGCCACCACGGTGGACCCCATGGTCTCCCGCTCGGGATGCTGGCGGATGTCCTCCAGGATGGCCTGGTCGGCCAGGAGGAGGGCGGCCTTCAGGCGGTTCCCGTCGAAGCCGAGGCTCGGATCGTACTCCAGGGGCCAGGTGCGGTCCTTCTCCCGGGTCTCCTGGATGAACTCGGCCATCCGCTCGACCACGATCCGGCTGGCGACCTCGCCGGCCGCATGGCCCCCCAGCCCATCGGCCACCACGAACAGGCCCAGGTCCGGAGCAACCAGGAGGCTGTCCTCGTTGTGCTTGCGCACGCAGCCCACATCCGTCAATCCTGAGGCACGTAGCGCCATGGTCATCCCCTTCTGGTCAATCGGTCCCACAGGTCCTTGAGTTGATCAACGATGCCCTGGGGCGGGGCCGGGGGACGGGTGGCCGCCGGACGGGCCTGCCCGGCCGGGGCCTTGCGGGCCCTCAGCTTGGGATGGTTGGGCGCGAGCGCCGCGGCCTGCTGGAGGTGGCCCTGGGCGCGGGCCGACATGCCCAGCTGCTCGAAATGGGCGGCCAGCTTGAGGTGGCTCTCCACGTCCTTGGGATCCAGGCGGACGGCGGTTTCGAGCGCCTTGACGGCCTGCCGCAGGTCGCCCCCCTCCTGTTCGAGGATGGCGGCCAGCAGCGCGTGATAGGCGGCCTTGGCGCCATCCATCCGGATGGCGTAGTGGATCAGGGCCCGGGCCTGGTCCGGCTTACCCGCCTCGAGGGCCTGCCGAGCCATGGCGGCCCAGTCCTCGGGAGTCCGTTCCCGCGCGGCCTCCGCTTCGGAGGGCGCCGACGGGGCTGGCTTTGGCGGGGGAGTCGGCACCAGGGGGCGCCGGGCAGGATCCTTGAGCATGCTGAAGGCTTCGGCGAGCTGCCGGAAGCGCGCCTCGGCAACCTCCTTCTCCGGCCCCGTGAACCGATCGGGGTGCCAGCGCTTCGCCAGCCGGTGATAGGCCGCCTTGATCTCCTCCGGGGAGGCATCGGGCGAGATTTCCAGCACATCAAACGGATTCATGGATTTTCCAGGGGTCCCGGGGGCATGGCTGCGGAATCGGTGCCGGACGGGTGCTTAAACATGGGATGGTAGCCTAGTTCCATGCGGCATGCAGGCCCGGCCTCGGGATGCCCGGCCGGTCCCGGGTTGGAAGGCGGCCCTGCCTGCTGGCAGAGTAGAAGGTCCGGAGCATGGCGATGGCCTTGGGCACAGCAATGGAAGCGCGCAGGAGGCTCGATGCCGGTACCGCCTCCGCCGTCGGCCTGGCCCGCAGCTCCCTCGAACGGATCGGGGCCTGGGACGGCCGCCTGGGCGCCATCCTGTCCACGGATCCAGGGCGCACCCTCGCCTGCGCCGAGGCGGCCGACCGGCGCCTCGCGGCGGGCGAGCGCACTCCGGTCCTCGGCCTCCCGGTGGTGCTGAAGGACAACCTGCACTGGAAGGGCACTCCCACCACGTGCGGCTCCCGGATGCTGGAGGCCTACCGGGCCCCCTACGATGCCACCGTGGTCGCCCGTCTGCTCGCCGCGGGCGCGGTCCCGGTGGCCAAGGCGAACATGGACGAGTTCGCCATGGGCTCCAGCGGCGAGCACAGCGCCTTCGGCCCCACCCGGAACCCCTGGGACGAAGGCAGGGTCCCGGGCGGCAGCAGTTCCGGCGCTGTCGTCGCCGTGGCGGCCCGGTACGCCCCGCTGGCCCTGGGCAGCGACACGGGGGGGTCGGTCCGCCTTCCGGCCGGGTTCTGCAACGTGACGGCCCTCCGCCCGACCTATGGCGTGCTGAGCCGCTACGGCCTCACCTCGCTCGCCTCCAGCCTGGACCAGGTCGGACCCATCGGGGTGTCCGCGGAGGATGTCGGGGCGATCCTCCAGGTCATGGCCGGCCGGGATCCCCTGGACAGCACCTCCAGGGCTCTGCCCCGTCTCGAGTCCCTCTTCCCCCTCCGGCCGGCGGATCTGCGGGGCAAGCGGATCGGGCTGCCGGCGGAGTACTGGGGGACCGGGCTCGAGCCCGGGGTGCGGACCACCCTCGAGACGGCCCTGGGCGGGCTCCGGGAACTCGGCGCCGAACTGGTCCCCACCACCCTGCCCCACACAGGCTGGGCCCTGGATGCCTACTACCTGGTCTGCACCAGCGAGGCCTCCAGCAACCTCGCGCGCTATGACGGCCTCCGCTATGGGCCCCGGGACCCGGATGGCGCAGCCACCGTCGCCACCGTCCGCCGGAACGCCCTGGGCAGCGAGCCCAAGCGCCGGATCCTCCTGGGGACCTTCTGCCTGTCCCGCGGCTCGTACGAGGCCTTCTATCTCAAGGCCCTCAAGGTCCGGACCCTCATCGCCCGCGACTTCGAGGCGGCCTTCCGGCAGGTGGACCTCCTGGCCACTCCGGTCAGCCCCTCCGTGGCCTTCCCGCTGGGCGCCAGGGTCTCCGATCCCCTGCTCATGTATCTTTCCGATGTTTTCACCGTGACCAGCGCCCTCGCCGGGTACCCCGCCCTGACGGTCCCGGCGGGTTTTTCGGAAGGCCTGCCAGTGGGGCTCCAGCTCATGGCTCCACCCCTCGGCGACACCTTCCTCCTGGAAGCGGCCCACGGATACCAGCAGGCCTTCCCCCACCACCTGAAGACCCCCACCCAGCTCCCACAGGAGACGCCTCATGGCCTTTGACGTCGTCATGCCCCAGATGGGCGAAAGCATTGCCGAAGCCACCGTGCTCAAGTGGCACAAGAAGGCTGGCGACACGGTCGCCAAGGACGAGACCCTCTACGAGATCAGCACGGACAAGGTGGATGCGGAGATCCCGGCGCCTGCCACCGGCACCCTGCTTGAAATCCTGGTGGAGGTGAACGCGACCGTCCCCGTGGGGACCGTGGTGGCCCGGATCGGGGACGCCTCCGAGAAGACCACGGGCGCACCGGCCGCTGCGACAGCCCCCGTGCCGGTCGCAGTCGCCCAGGCACCGCTCGCCGCCCCCATCCATCCCATGGACGTGGAGGACGACAACTCCCTCGAGGGACGCCTCCGAACTAAGAGCAGCCCGCTGGTCCGCGAGATGGCCCGCCAGCACGGCGTGGACCTGGGCCGGGTCCCCGGCTCCGGCCAGGCCGGACGGGTGACGAAGGAGGATCTGGAAGCCTACCTGGCCAAGGGGCCGGCCGCGCCAGCGCCCGCCCCGACCGCCATCGCCCCCGCCCTGCCCGCTGTGCATGATCCCTCGGCGCCGACTCTGGGCCTCACGCCGGCCCTGGCCGTGGCGCCGGCTCCGGCCATTCCCGCCTTCGCCGCCGGCGAGCGGGTGAAGGTCGAGCCCATGAGCCGCATGCGGAAGATCATCGCCGACAACATGGTGGCGAGCCGCCGCACCTCGGCCCACGTCTACACGGTCTTCGAGATTGACATGACCCACGTGGCCCGGCTGCGGAACAAGCACAAGCAGGCCTTCGAGGCGCAGTTCGGCACCAAGCTCTCCTTCATGCCCTTCGTCATGATGGCGGCCTGCAAGGCGCTTCGGGCCTATCCCGTGGCCAACGCCTCCGTGGACGGCGACGCCATCGTGTACAAGCAGGACATCAACCTCGGCATCGCCGTGAGCCTCGACTGGGGCCTCATCGTGCCCGTGATCAAGAACGCCGACATGATGAACCTGGGCGGCCTGGCCCGCAGCCTGAACGACCTCGCCGAGCGCGCCCGCCTCCGGCAGCTCAAGCCCGACGAGATCAGCGGCGGCACCTTCACCATCACCAACCCCGGCGTCTACGGCGACACCTTCGGCCTGCCCATCATCAACCAGCCCCAGGTCGCCATCCAGGGCGTGGGCGCCATCGTGAAACGCCCCGTCGTCGTCACCGGACCCGACGGCACCGACTTCATCGCCATCCGCCAGATCATGTTCTCGAGCCTCGGCTTCGACCACCGGATCATTGACGGCGCCACCGGCGACCTGTTCATGGCGTTTGTGAAAAAGGAGCTGGAGAACTCCACCTTCGGCTTGGAGTAGCGGACGTCAGAGGGACCGCTCTCCCCCCCGGCGGAGGTCTCGCGTATCGCCGCAGGCGATACCGAGAAAAAGGAGCTGGAGAACTCCACCTTCGGCTTGGAGTAGCGGACGTC
>DAIDKC010000329.1 GCA_027451045.1 Holophagaceae bacterium
CGCCAAACCAGCCTCCTCTCATCCGGCGTGGAGGCCCCTCTGGGCTCCTGCGGGGGGGCTGCTCGGTCATCTGGAGGCACAGCGCTGCTTCGGCGAAGGCATCGGCGCCGACGCTGACCCTGATGCGTCTTCCGGTCGGCGCCCTCAAGGGCGGCGGCGGCCACCCAGACCCCCGCCGCCCGCCTTCCCCTTCCCTGAGGCAGGCTTGAGGTGGATCGGATCAGGCCGTGGCGAGGGCCTTGAGTCCGAGCCGTTCGCGGATCTGGCCCTCGACCTCGTCGGCCAGCTCCGGGTTGTCGAGGAAGAGCTTCTTCACGTTCTCCGCCCCCTGTCCCAGGCGGCTGTCCTTGTAGCTGTACCAGGAGCCGCTCTTCTGGATGATCTCCAGCTGGGTGCCCAGCTCCACCAGCTCGCTGGTGCGGCTGATGCCCTCGCCGTACATGATGTCGAAGGTGGCGACCTTGAGCGGCGGGGCGACCTTGTTCTTCACCACCTTCACCTTGGTCTTCTTGCCGATGACGGAGGAATCCTCGTCCTTGGCGGCCACCAGGGGATCGCCCGTGTTGCCCTTGATGCTCTGGATGCTGCGGACATCCAGCCGCACGGAGGCATAGAACTTGAGGGCGTTGCCGCCGGTGGTGGTCTCGGGGTTGCCGAACATCACGCCGATCTTCATGCGGATCTGGTTGATGAAGACGACGCAGGTCTGGGTCTTGTTGATGGTACCGGTCATCTTGCGCAGCGCCTGGCTCATGAGGCGGGCCTGCAGGCCCACCTGCATCTCGCCCATCTCGCCGTCTATCTCGGCCTTGGGCACCAGGGCGGCCACGGAATCCACGACGATGATGTCGAGGGCACCGCTGCGCACGAGCTGGTCGCAGATCTCCAGGGCCTGCTCCCCGCTGTCGGGCTGGCTGATGAACAGGTTGTCCACATCCACGCCCAGCTTCCGGGCGTACTCGGGATCCAGGGCATGCTCGGCATCAATGTAGGCGGCCAGGCCGCCCTTCTTCTGGGCCTGGGCGACCATGTGCAGGGCCAGGGTGGTCTTGCCGCTGGCCTCCGGCCCGTAGACCTCGACGACCCGGCCCTTGGGCACGCCGCCCACGCCGAGGGCGGCGTCGAGGGAGATGGAGCCGGTGCTGATGACGTCAATGCCCTCGGCGCTGAGGCGGTCCCCGAGCTTCATGATGGAGCCCTTGCCAAAGGCGCGCTCGATGTCGGCCACGGCGCGGGTCAAGGCTTTCAGGCGGTCATCAGGCTCGGTGGCCACGGGTCCTCCAGGGGTGGAGCCTCAAGTGTGGGGCGAAAAGCGAAAAAAACAAGAACAAATTTGAAGGCTCCGAATCCCAGGATAGCCCCCGGTGCCGATCAAAGGTCCGCGGCCCTCCAGCCGAAGAGAAGGGGGCATGCCGAAGGATGCCGCTCTCCCCGTTCCCGCCCGTCCCCCGGACCTGGAGGACCTGTTCCAGGCCCTGGAGGCCTCCGGCTGCGCCCTGCCCCGGGGGCCGGAGTGGCAAGCCTTCGTCCAGGCCCTGGGCGAGCGCTGGGAGAGTGCCCGCCAGGAGGCCGACCAGTACCGGATCCTGGTGGACCATCTCAAGGAGGTCCTGTTCCAGATTGACCGCCGGGGCCTCTGGGCCTTCCTGAACCCGGCCTGGACCCAGCTCACGGGGTTCGGTGTCCGCGAGAGCCTCGGCACCCCCTTCCTGGGCTGCCTGCATCCCGCGGACAAGCCGCGCTACCTCAACATGCTCACCTACGCCCTGGACACGGGGCAGGACGCGCTGCAGGGGGAGTTCCGCATCCCCCACCGGGACGGGGATGTGCGCTGGGTGGAGCTGTACCAGCGCATCACCCTCGACGACTCGGGGCGGGTGGTGGGCGTCTCGGGAACCCTCAGCGACATCACCGAGCGCAAGCACGGCGAGATCGTGCTGCGCATGGCCACCTCCCGACTGCGGGCCCTCATCGAGAACATGCAGGCGGGCATCCTCGTGGAGACGGAGGGGCGCCGGGTGGCCCTGCTCAACGAGACCTTCTGCCAGATGTTCCAGGTGCCGGTGCCCGCCCACGTCCTGGTGGACAGCGAGGCCCGGGACCTGATCGAGGCCTGCGCCCCCCTCCTGGCCGATCCGGGGCGCTTCGAGCAGCGCATGGCCGAGCTGCTGGACCTGCGGGCGCCCGTGATGGGGGAGGAAGTCTGCCTCACCGACGGCCGGATCCTGTCCCGGGACTTCGTGCCCATCATGGTCGGCGAGGACTACCTGGGCCACCTCTGGCAGTATCACGACATCACGGAGCGGCGCCGGGCGCAGATGAAGCTGGAGGAGGCCGCCCGCGCCCTGGAGGCCACCAACCGGGAGCTGGCCGAGGCCCGCGACAAGGCCCTGGAGCTCTCGGGCCTGAAGAGCGAGTTCCTGGCCAACATGAGCCACGAGATCCGCACCCCCATGAACGGGATCATCGGGATGACGGGGCTGCTGCTGGATTCCCCCCTGGAGCCCGAGCAGCGCCAGTACGCCGAGACGGTCCGGTCCTGCGGGGAGGCCCTGCTCACCCTCATCAACGACATCCTGGACTTCTCCAAGATCGAGGCCGGGAAGCTCGCCCTGGAGCGCCTGGAATTCAGCCTCCAGACCGTCCTCGAGGAGGTCATGGCCGTGCTGGGCGTGAAGGCACACGCCAAGCAGGTGGAGCTGGGGGCCTTCCTGGATCCGGCCACGCCGGCCACCGTGGTGGGTGATCCCACCCGGCTCCGCCAGATCCTCACCAACCTCGTGGACAACGCCCTCAAGTTCACCCCGGAGGGTTCCGTGGAGGTGCGCGTGGCGCCGGAGAACTCCGAGGCGGGCAGCGCCCTGCTGCGCTTCGAGGTCCGCGATACCGGCATCGGCATGCACCCGGAGGTGGTGGAGCGACTCTTCAGCTCCTTCTTCCAGGGGGACAGCTCCACCACGCGGAAGTACGGGGGTACGGGCCTGGGGCTGGCGATCTCCAAGAAGCTGGCGGAGCTCATGGGCGGGGGCATCGGCGTGTCGAGCGTCCACGGGGAGGGGAGCACCTTCTGGTTCACCCTCCGGGTGGGCGTTAGAGGCGCGCCCTCGTCGGTGCGTTCCGCCTTCCGGCGGGTGGTGCTGGCCGGGCTGCCCCCCGCTGCCGGCCGCCTGGCCGCCGAGCAGCTGGATGCCTGGGGACTCCCGGTGCTCTGCCTGCCCGGCGATGGGCCATGGCGGACCCTGCTCCAGGAGCCCGGCACCCTGGTCGTCCTGGGGGAGGGTGGTCTGGCGGCCCTGCCGGAGGGCGGGAGCCCCGAAACGGGCGCGGGGCACGGGAGCCGCCTTGCCTTCGCAGGGCCCCTATACCAGCCCGAGCTGCGGCGGGCGGCTCGGGACCGGGGCCTCCATGCCTTCCTCTCCCTGCCCGTCTTCCCGGGCCAGCTCCGGGCGCTGGTGGAGCCCACGGAGGGGCCCGGCAGCGGCAGGGCGGAGGCCGCGGTGCCCGTGGCGGAGGCATGCCCCGCCTGCCGGGTGCTCCTGGCGGAGGACAACCTGGTGAACCAGAAGGTGGCCCAGGCCATGCTCGCCAGGCTGGGCGTGGAAAGCGACGTGGCCGCCAACGGCCTGGAGGCCCTGGATGCGCTGGTGGGGGTCTCCTACGAGCTGGTGCTCATGGACTGCCAGATGCCCGAGATGGACGGGTTCGAGGCCTCCCGGCGCATCCGGGAGCGGGAGCGCGGATCGCGCCGGATCCCCATCGTGGCCATGACCGCCAACGCGATGGCCGGGGACCGGGAGAAGTGCCTGGAGGCCGGGATGGACGACTACATCCCGAAGCCCGTGCGGGTGGAGGATCTCCGGTCGGCGCTGGGGCGCTGGCTGCCCGCCGGCAGCCTCCCGGGGATGGAGGGCTGACATGGCCAAGGCTGCCGCGCTGCTCGAGGACGATCTCGCCATCCGCATGGCGCTCCAGCGCCTCTGCCTCGAGGGGGCGCGCCTGGGTGTGGCCTTCCGCGAGCAGAAGGGCAGCTTCCCCATCCTCACCGAAGACGGAACCCGGCTGGCCTTCCGCATGGAACACGGGATGATCGCCGCATGGGGCCTCAAGGCCGGCGACAGCCTCTCGGTGAAGCTCAAGGACCGGGGCCTGGAGTACGAATGCGTCGTGGCCCATGCCGGCCAGGACCTCCTGGATGGCGTCGAGGTCTGCCTGGCCAGCCTCCCCCGGAGCCTCCGCCGGGTGGACGCCAACCGCCTCGCGGACTTCATCCCCGACAGTGAGCGCCAGGAACACCCCGCCACCTTCACCAACGCCCGCAACGCCATCCTGGACGGCCGGGTCCAGAGCTTCGGCGAGGAGGGCCTGGAGGTGGTGCTGCGCAACAGCAAGCAGGACATCCGGGAGTTCCTCCGCATGGGGGAGGAGTCCCTCCTCGACGTGTCCCTCGCGGACGACCTTCGGCTCCGGGCCCCCACCACCGTCGCCTATTTCGGAGAGAACCTCGTGGGCCTGCGCTTCACCCGCCAGGCCGACGGCCAGCTGCTGGAGCGCTACCGCGCCTGGCTGGAGGACCAGCAGCGCCTCCAGGCCCAGCAGGACCAGGAGGCCTTCGGTCCCAAGGGCTTCCAGGAGGTGCTGGCCCGCTCGGTGCGGGGCGCGGTCCTGCCGGTGGCCCGCCTCGTGGTGGACCGGGACCCCCTGCTCCTGCTGCTCACGGAGCGGGAGGATTTCGCCCGCCGCATGGGCGAGTCCCTGGGGCGGAAGTTCGGCCTGGCGGCCCTGGACTACATCAAGGGGCCGGTCCTGCCGCAGCTGGCCAGCCTCAACGGCGGCGACGGCTGGGGGCGGATCCGGATGGTGCTCGTGCACAACCAGCTGCGTCTGGCGAGCCCCCTCGAACTCTGCCGCCAGCTCGTCGAGAAGGAGGGTTGCACCCTGCCCGTACTCCTGCTGGGGACCGAGGAGGACGAAGCCAAGAAGCGCCACCATGCCGCCGCCGCGGGGGCCGTGGACTACCTGGCCGTCGAGCCCTTCCGCATCCTCGCCACGCTGCGCAAGCTCGACGACACCCTGAGGCTGTTCGAGGGGGCGTGATCCTCACGCCTTCAGGCGGACGTCCCGGCCCCGCCAGTGGTTCACCCCGCGCAGCCGGTCCGCGAAGGCCCATGCGGCCCCCCAGGCCAGGGGCAGGGCGTTGAGGGGCAAGAGGGCCCAGAGCAGGTCCATGGGGCGCCCCGTAATGCGCTGCTGCACGTCCCCGGCCAGGGCGGGCACCAGCAGCCAGAGCAGCAGGGCGAGGGCGCCGTGCCCCGAGAAGGGCATCCAGAGGGGCGCCAGGAGGAGGGCCATGGCGACGGGAAGGACCAGCGGCATGGTCCACCAGAAGGGCAGGGCCGCGGTGTTCTTCCTCATGGCGCGGACGATGTCCCAGAGGCCGTGGTACATCCGGAGGTGGAGATCGGGTCCCCCCCGGGCCACCCGGTTCACGAACCCGGCCCGTTTCACCCGGCGGGCCAGCATCATGTCATCCACCGCCTCCAGGGGTGCGGCGGCATGCCCTCCCACTGCGTCGTAGGCGGCCCTGCGCACCAGGATGAAGCCGCCGACACCGCAGAAGGAGGGATGACGCGGATCCGGGACCCGGTGGGGCGGGACAAGCAGCATGAATGCGGAAGCCGCCAGGGGCAGGGCCAGGCGCTCGCCGATGGAGCCGACGTCCACGGCAGGGATCAGGGCCAGGATGTCCGTGGGCTGGGACCGGGCGAAGGCCAGGGCGCGGCGGAGCAGGTCGGGAGCGGCCTGCACGTCGCCATCGGCGAAGAGCAGCCATTCGGCGGCCCGGGCTTCCGGCTGCTCCGAGGCGAGGTGGAGGGCGTGGTTCTTGCCCAGCCAGCCAGGTGGGAGGTGGTCGTTCCGGAGCACCCGGAGGCGTTCCGGATGGGTGGCTTCCCGTCCCCGGAGGATTTCCGAACTGCCGTCGGTGGAGCCGTCATCCACCGCGACGATACGCAGGCCGGGCAGGTCCTGGTTCAGCCAGGAGTCCAGGGCGGCGGACAACTCGCGGGCCTCGTTCCGCACGGGTATGCAGAGGCAGACCGGGTCGGGGGGCGCCTCGGGATCCGCCTCCAGGGCGGGCAGCCGGGCCCAGTGCCGGCGCAGGAGGACCAGCGCGGCCAGGATGGCGGCAGCGGCACTCCAGGCGGCGGCATCGGTCCAGTCCATGCTCCAGGCTAGCCGCCCGGGCGCCTCCGCGCCCTGGTTATGCTGGAGGCACCATGGCCCTGGCCCTGCTCGCCCCGGACCCCTTTGCGGGCACCCTGCTGCTCCTGACCGGGGTATGGCTGGCGGCCAAGCTCGGCGGGGAGATCGCCCTCCGCCTCAAGCTCCCCACGGTGGCCGGGGAGCTGTGCGCCGGGCTGGCGCTGGCGGGCCTCCACCAGGCCTTCCCTGGCTTCCCGGAGGTGGGGGGCTCCGCCGCCCTCGGCGTGCTGGCCAACCTCGGCGTGCTCGTTCTCATGTTCGCGGTGGGCCTGGAATCCACGGTCCCCCAGATGCTGGGGGTGGGGTGGCCCTCCCTGCGGGTGGCCGTCGCGGGGGTGTGCCTCCCGGTGCTGGGGGGGCTGCTGGGCGCCCACTGGCTGATGCCCCCGGGCCTGCCCTGGGGGGTGGACCTCTTCATCGGCGCCTGCCTCTGCGCCACGTCCATCGGCATCAGCGCACAGGTCCTCCGGGAGAAGCGCGCCGCCGCCTCCCCTGAAGGCCGGGTCATCCTGGGGGCCGCGGTGGTGGACGACGTCCTCGGCCTGCTGGTGCTGGTGGCCGCGAGCCGACTGGCCGTGACCCCCCCGGGGGGCGGCCTGCCCTGGCCGGGGCTGCTGCGGACCCTGGGGCTGGCCTTCCTCTTCCTGGGACTGGCCCTGACCCTGGGGCGCCGGGCCGCGCCCCATCTCTTCCGGCTGGCCAGCCGCTTCCGCAGCGAGCAGCTGCTGCTGCCCCTGGGCCTGGCCTTCGCCTGCCTGCTGGCCTGGCTGGGCGGGCACGCAGGTCTCGCGCCCATCGTGGGAGCCTATGCCGCCGGGCTCATCCTGGAGCCCACCCACATCCAGGTGCTGGAGGCGAGGGAGTCCCACACCCTCGAGGACCTGGTGCATCCTCTCGTGACGACCCTGGCCCCCGTCTTCTTCGTCGTGATGGGGGCCCGGGTGGACCTCGCCGCGCTGGCGGCCCCGGGGACCCTGCTCCTGGCGGGCGTGCTCACTGCGGTGGGCGTCGCGGGCAAGTGGGCCGCGGGCTTCGCCGCGGGCCCCGGCTGCCGGGCTTCGGTGGTGGGCTGGGGCATGGTGCCGCGAGGGGAGGTGGGTTTCGTCTTCGTGGCCACCGGGGCCCAACTCACCCTGGACGGCCGGCCCCTGCTGGGGCCGGCGCTCCAGGCCGCCATCGTCGCGGCGCTCCTGGCCACCACCCTGGCCGGCCCGATGGGGTTGGGGCGGGCCCTCGGACGGGAGAACGCCCAGCGCGGGTGAATTCCCGCGGGGCGGCCCCGCCTCAGAGGGCGCGGAACAGGGCCAGGACCCGGACCTCCGAGGCGCCCCCGTCCCGGAGGGCCTGGGCTCCGCGCAGGAGGGTGGTGCCGGTGGTCCACACGTCGTCCACCAGCAGGACGC
>DAIDKC010000330.1 GCA_027451045.1 Holophagaceae bacterium
CGGAGACGCGCCACCCGCCGGGCGCGGGTTCGATTCGGAGGGCCCGGAGGCCGAGGCGCAGGTCCGCGTCCCGGGCGAGGGCGGCGGCGAGGGCACCCATACCCCCGCGCGGGCGCGCCTGGCGGGTGCGGGGGCGCCGGAGGGCCCCGGCGTCCAGGCGCTCCGCGTCGGTGGCGAAGAGGCCCCGGGCCGCCAGGGGCAGCAGGCGCCCGGCGGCCTCGGCGCCGAAGCGGCGGCAGGTCCAGGCGGCGAGGTGCTCCTGCTCCCGGGGGGCGACGGGCCAGAGCAGGCCTGCGAGCATGCGGAGGCGCCCGGCGGGGCTCAGGAGGGGCGAGGCCAGGAAGGCCCCGCCGTGGGCCGGCACAGGCGCCAGCTGCCCGCCCAGGGCCGCCCAGCGGGGGCGGCGGGGCACCTCGTCGAAGGCCAGGTCCAGGGCGCGGAGCAGGCGGTCGGCCGCATCGCCGGGGCGCCAGGCCAGGCTCTGGGGGCCGAGGTCGGCCCCGCCGCCTTCCCAGGGCAGGGTGCGGACCCAGCCGCCGGGTGCGTCCCCGGCCTCCCAGACCGGGGCCGCCACGCCGCGCCGCCGCAGGTGCCACGCCGCCAACAGTCCCGCCATGCCCCCGCCGAGGATCAGCGCGGGCAGGGGCGGGGCAGTGCCGGATCGGGCCATGCCCGATTGTGTCAGAGGGGGTGGCCCGGCTCAGCCGAGACACCCCGTGGGGGTGCACGAGGGGGGACATCGCGAACCGAAGGGGGGCAGGCGGTCCCCCCTCGTTGATGTCAGTCCTTGCCGGGACTCACGCGCTTGGCCCAGAGCGGGTAGTCAATGCCCGCCAGGCGGTTGATGACGATGGCCTGGAGGGTGAGCAGGGCCACGGCCAGCAGCATGATCACGAGGCTCAGGGGCTTGGTGATGATGCCCAGCGAGATGATGAGGGTCGTCGCGCCCGCCGGGGGATGGGCGGCCTTGAAGAGGATCATGAGGGCGCCGGTGGCCGCGAGCGAGAGCGCGGCGGCACCGATGCGCGCCGGAGTCACGCCCATGACCATGGCCGGCGGGGCGTGCTGCAGGCCCATGAGCCACAGGGCGCCGAAGCCGCAGAGGATCCCGATGAGGTGCCCGTAGATGGTGTGCCGCGGGCTGGCGGTGGGCAGGGTGGGCGTGAAGAAGAACAGGAAGGCCGTGGGCCCCAGGGACGGGAAGACGAAGGGGGTCTTCGTGAGCATCGCCAGGCCAGCCAGGATCCCGATACTCACGAGGCCATTGATGAACATGAAGGCGGCCCAGAGCTGGCGTTCCGGGAAGCGGCCCAGCAGGGCGGTAAGCCGGAAGCGGGCCAGCAGGCCGCGGGTGACCTGCGGTTCCAGCAGCTCGAGATCCGGCTTGGGGTCGGAGGAGGTCATGGGGACTCCGGGAAGGTGGGGGTCAGTGCCTGGGGCCGTCATCCAGGTGGGGCGCCTTGAAGGCCACGGCGAGGGCCACGAGGGTCAGGGCCAGGGAGGCGATGAAGGCGCCCGGAAGCAGGCCCCGCTGGCCCTCCAGCACGGCCTGCAGTACCGTCTCGAAGAGGTAGACCTGGATGCCGAGGATGAGCAGGGCCAGGACGAGGGCGGCATCCGAGAAGAGGGCCCTGCGGGCGTTCGAGGGCCGGTTCATGCCACCTCCTCGCGGCGCGCTTGCAGGGGGCACGCCAGGCTGGCGCGGGGCGAGGGACCCGCCGGGGCCGGAAGGTCGCCGACGGCCCAGAGGGTGCCGTCGGCGCGAACCTCCAGGGCGACGCGGGACAGGGGGCGCGTGGGCGGCCCCTGGATGGGGAAGCCGTGCTCGATCTCGAAGACGCCTTCGTGGCAGGGGCACACCAGCTCGTCATTCCGGAAGCGCACGGCGCAGCCCAGGTGGGTGCACGCCTGGCGGTAGGCCCGCAGCTCGCCCAGGGGGGTGCGCAGGAGGATGCAGCGGTCCTGGGGGCCGCGGAAGGTGAACAGGCGGCTCTGGCCAGGCTTGAGGTCCGCGGCGAGACCGAGGGGGACGGGGCCGGAGCCCGTGGCGGGAGCGGGCCCGTCCAGGGGCTTCTTGCGCCACCACAGCCAGCCCAGGCCGGCGGTGAACCCCGCGGAGACCAGGGCCAGGAAGCGGGCGAACTCGCGCCGGGAGAAGCGGCCCTCCTCGGCCAGGTCCACGGGGAAGGAACGTCGCCAGAAGGCCATCAGAGTTCTCCTTCGATGAGCAGCGCGGCATCCAGGAAGAGCGGGGCCTCCGGATCCGGGACCATCAGGGCGTTCTTGGTCTTCACGGACAGGCCGCCCACCATGAATTCGCGCACGGGCTGGGCGGCGCGCATCCGGCTGATCTCGGCCTTGGGCGCATAGAGGAGGGCCTGGCTGGGGCAGACCGTGGCGCACATGGGCCTGAGGCCCTCCGAGGTGCGGTCGTAGCAGAGGTCGCACTTGAGCATCTGCTCCAGGCCCGAGAACACGATGGGCACGCCGAAGGGGCAGCTCAGCTCGCAGTTCTGGCAGCCGATGCAGCGCGGCTTCTGGCTGGCGTGCACCACGCCGTCCTCGCTGCGCTTGATGGCGTCGGCGGGGCAGACCTGGGCGCAGATGGGATCCTCGCAGTGCATGCAGACGGTGGGGGCCGTCTGGGGCGAGTGGAGGCGGTCCATCTCGTCCAGGTGGATCATCGGGCGGCCCTTGTGGGTGCCGCACTCCGCGCAGGCCGCCACGCAGCTCCGGCAGCCGATGCAGCGGTTGGGGTCAATGAAGAAGCCCCACTCGTCGAAGTTGGTCAGGGCCGGAGTCGGGGGCACGAAGGGGACGATCTCGGCCATCAGAACACCTGCTGGGGAAGGTCGGCCTGGTTGGTGCGCGCCTCGAAGGCCATGCGCTGGAGCTCCCGAAGCTCTGCGGGGATGCGGTCCGGGGTCGTCTTCTGGATCCGGCAGGCGCTCACCTTGAATTCGGGGATCCTGCTTACGGGATCGAGGTGGCGGGCCGTGAGGCGGTTGGCGCCGAGGTTGCCCGGCCAATGGTAGGGGATGAACACCGTGTCGGGCCGGATGGTCATGACCACCTTGGCGGGCAGCACCAGGCTGCCGCGTCGGCTGGTGATCTCCACGGCGTCGCCGTCCTTGACTCCGTACTTTTCCGCCAGCCTGGGATGGATCTCCAGGTAGGGGTTGGGGCACTGCTCCACCAGCCAGCCGATGCGCCGCGTCTGGGTGCCCGAGAGGTAGTGGAACACCACGCGGCCCGAGGTGAGCCACACGGGGTAGTCCGCATCCACCACCTCCATGGGGGGGCGCCAGGGCGTGGGCACGAAGTGGGCCTTGCCGTCGGGATGCGCGAACTTCCCGCCCTCGAAGAGCCGCGGCGTGCCGGGATGATCGAGGCTGGGACAGGGCCAGAAGATGCCCATGTGCTTCTCGATCTTCTCGTAGGTGATGCCGTAGTAGTCGGCGGTGCCGCCCTTCGAGGCCACGCGCAGCTCGTTGAAGATGGCCTCGGGCGACGTGAAGTGGTCGAAGTACTTCCCGCGGCCCAGGCGGTGGGCGATCTCGTTGAGGATCACCCAGTCGGGCCGGGCGTCGCCGGGGGGCTCCACGGCCTTGTTGATCTTGATGACGCGCCCCTCGGCGGAGGTGCTGGTGCCCTCGTCCTCCTCGTGCAGGGCCGAGGGGAGGATGACATCCGCGAACTGGGCCGATTCCGAGGCGAAGAAGTCCAGGGCGACGAAGAACTCCAGCTTCGAGAGGGCCTCGGCCGTGAACTGGTTGTCGGGCAGGCTCACGACAGGGTTGAAGCAGAGCAGCAGCAGCCCCTTGATCTCCCCGGCGTGGATGGCATTCATGATCTCCTGGGCGCTGAGGCCCTTCCGGGGCAGTTCGTCATCGGTGCAGCCCCACACGTCGCAGATGTACTTCCGGTGCTCGGGGTTCTCGATGTCCCGGTTCCCCGGCAACTGGTCGCACTTGTGGCCGTGCTCGCGCCCGCCCTGGCCGTTGCCCTGGCCGGTGATGGTGCCGTAGCCGCAGTTGGGCCTGCCGATGCGCCCGGTGGCCAGGACGATGTTGATGCAGCCCAGCACGTTGTCCACGCCCTTGCTCTGGTGCTCGATGCCCCGGGCATGGAGCAGGAAGCTGGTCTTCGCCTCGCCCCACATCCGCGCGGCCTTCTCGATGGCGGCCACAGGCAGGCCGGTCATCCGGCTCGTCCACTCCGGGGTACAATCCTTCACCGCCTCCAGGGTCTCCTCGAAGCCGGTGGTGTGGGCGTTCACGAACTCCCAGTCCACGAGGTTCCAGGCGTGCAGCAGGTGGAGGATGCCGTTCGTGAGGGCCGAGTCGCTGCCGGGCTTCAGGGGCAGCACCAGGTCCGCCGTGCGGGCCAGGGGCGTGATGCGGGGATCCACCACGATGAGCTTGGCGCCCTTGTCCCGGGCCCGCCAGATGTAGTCCGTGGTGATGGGAGAGCACTCCGCGACGTTGGAGCCCGCCACCCAGATCACTTCCGCCCCCTCGATGTCCTGCCAGCTGTTGGCGGCGCGGTCGAGCCCGAAGGCCTTCTTGTTGCCCGCGCCGGCGCTCACCATGCAGAGGCGGCCGTTGTAGTCGAGGTTCCGGGTCTGGAGCCCCAGCCGGGCGAACTTCCCGGCATGGTAGCTCTTCTCGTTGGTGAGGGAGACACCCGAGAGCATGGCGAAGGCGTCCTTGCCGTACTTGCCCTGGATCTCCTGGATCTTCGCCACGGTGTGGGCCATGGCCGTCTCCCAGTCCGTCTCCTTGAAGCCCTCCGGCGTGCGCATGAGGGCCTTCGTGAGGCGGTCCGGATGGTTCCCCTGGAGGTAGCGCTTCACGCCCTTGGGGCAGAGCTTGCCCTTGTTGAAGGGGAACGCCTCCCAGGGATCGAAGCCGATGACCTTGTTGTCCTTGACCTTCAGCTTGATGCCGCACTGCTGGCCGCAGAAGCAGCAGTGGGTTTCCACCAGGCGGTCGGGCACGGGATCGGCGTCCCAACCGTCCGGCGGGGCGAGGTTGAGGTGGGGGCCGAAGGCGGTCCGAAGCTGGTCGGTGGACTGGGGCAGGGTGGCCATGGCATCAGCTCCGGAGCGTCTGGGGATCGGCGATGGGCTCGGCCCACTCGGGCAGGTCCGCGAAGGGATCGAAGGCGCCGCCCATGCGTTTCCACTGGGCCTTGGCCAGCAGGCGCCGTTTGCACCGAGGACAGAGCTCCAGGTGGTGGGTGCGCGGGCCGTGGACGGCCGCCCCCAGGTCGAGGGCGCCGTAGAGGGCCTTGAGATCCCGGAGCTGGTTGGCCCGGATGAAGGGCTCGCCGCAGCTGCGGCAGGGCACGCGGCCCTCGGCCTCGCCTTCGGCCTTGTAGATCGCCACGCCCAGCTGCGCGGGCCGCTGGACGACGTGGAAGAGCTTGCCGAAGGGCAGGCTCAGGAGGAGCAGGATCACCGTCAGCTCATGGACGAAGGCCAGGGTCCCGTAGTTCCGACCCTGGAGGAAGGACACGGACACCGTGAGCAGGAGGCCCGTGACGCTCACCGCGATGAGGAGGAGCAGGGGGGCCAGATCAAAGTCGAAGCGCTGGGTGGCGGAGTCGCCCTCGTCCTGGCGGCGGCGCACGAAGGCGAGGGTGCAGCCGGCCACGACCATGAGGGCCGCCCAGTCGAGCATGTGGAAGGTGATGAAGGCGATGGGCGAGTCCAGGGGGAAGCTGCCGGCAGGGAAGCCGAAGAACCAGGCCTGGTAGCGGTTCGGATCGAGGCCTGCGGAGGTGAAGCGGACCCACCCGAACACCAGGGGGAGGGTCACGGCGAAGGCCAGCAGGCAGCCCCAGGCGATCAGGGCATGGGCCCCCCAGCGTTTCAGGGAGCGCTTCCCGATGAAGCGCTGGAGGAGCAGCTGGTCAAGCCCCAGGAGCGCCATGCGAGCCAGGGCCCCCAGGGCCTTCCGGGAGGCCAGGGTCCGCAGGGTGTGCCTGAAGTACATGCGGGTGGCCGGTCGCCCGGTCCAGGCCCAGTAGCGGTAGGCCACGCCGAAGCAGGCGAAGAGGCAGGCCACCAGGTAGCCCAGCAGGGCGGGGTCCAGGCCGCGTCCCCCGCGGTTGCCCAGGAACACCAGGCCCGCCAGGGCCAAGGTGGTCAGGGCCGCTCCCACCAGGGGGCGGGTCTCGAGATCGAGTCGGCTGGAGAGAGACATGGGGTGCCTCCGTGATGGGATGCCGCGACCCAACAGGATGAATGAGTCCTAAATTAGGTCAAAAAAAGCCGCGATCAAGGGCGGGGGCCTCCGGAACGTTCCCTGGCTTCTTTCAAGTGCCGCAAGTCCATGAGTTGAAGATCACGAATGGTGGCCTGGGTCATGGAGGTGGCCACCTGGGCCTTCACGGCGCCCCAGGCCTCGTGCAGGGGGCAGGGATGGTCCCCGCCGCAGGTGGGGAAACCCATGATGCAGCCGTCCAGGGAATCCGGGCCCTCGAGGGCGGCCACCACCTCCCCCACGGTGATGCGGTGGGCGGGACGGGTGAGGCGGAAGCCCCCCCGGGGTCCCCGCACGGATTCCAGGAGGTCCGCCTGGACCAGGCCCTGGAGGATCTTCGCGAGGTAGGGCCCTGGGATGTCCAGCCGGGCCGAAAGGTCCTTGGCCAGGCAGAAGCTCCCGTCCTCGGGGAGGGCGGCGAGGGCGCGGAGGGCATACCCGGTGGCGGTGGTGAAGAGCATTCAGGAATCATACCTCCAATTTACCCCCGGGGAGGGGGGCATTTCGGAGTCCAGCCCGGGGGTCATCGGAGAGCCCCCCAGAGCAGGAGGAGGCCGCCGAGGCCCAGGACCCCCTCGCGCCAGCCGAGGACGCGGGCGGGCAGGGGGCGGTAGGGGCGGAGGGCCCGCAGGTAGAGGAGCCCGGTCCAGGCAGTCCAGAGGAGGCCCGCGGGGCCCCGCCGAGCCAGGAGGGCACCCGAGGCTGCCAGGAGCAGCAGGTGGAGGACATGGACGGGGACGGCGCGCCGGCGCAGCGCCGCCGCCGGGAGGCCGTGGGCCCGGCCGAGGAACCGACGCACATGGGCCAGGTTGGCGCCTCCCACGAGCGCCGAAAAGAGCCACGCTGTGGCTCCCCGTGCGAGTCCCCCGCCGCCCGCCAGGATGAGGGCGGCCGCCAGGGCGCCGAAGGCGGCCTGGGCGGCGAGCTCCACCGGCAGGGCGCGGGCGGCCCGCTGGGCATCGGCCCGGAGCGCAAAAAGGACTAGCGGGGATGAAATTAGGACGGGCAGGAGGAACCGGGGGCCGACCAGGAGCAGGGCGCCCGCGGCAAGGCCGAGGGCCAGAGCCGCCAGCAGGATCAGGGCCCGGAACTGGCGCGGATCCCGCTGGCCCGTGGCCACGCGGCGCAGGGGGGGCCTGGCCAGGAAGGCGGCCAGGGCTGCCAGGACCAGGCACAGGCCCGCCGGTGTCGGACGCAAGCCCAAGCCCAGCAGGGCGGGGAAGCCCAGCATGAACCAGCTGCCATGCTCGGCCGGCAGGAGGGTGCGCAGGGGAGGGAGACGCAGGGACATTTCGGGCCTTTCGAGTCCGAAATAGAGTCTGCGCCTCAGAGGGAGCTTGCGCCAGGAGGAAAAGAAACCCCGGGGGCTCAGCCTTCGCTGGCGATGACGCGCAGGCCCTCCAGGGCCTCCTCCATGGTGAGGAAGACCGGCACCCCGGCCTCCCGCAGCCCCTGGCGGTAGGCGTCGTAGATCGCGCCGCCCTCCACGGCCGCGCCCACCCACTTGCCGCTGGCGTCGGCCAGGGCCCGCAGGGCCTGGGCGAAGGGGCCGAAGGCCCCAGGATCGGCGGTGCCCAGGCGGCGGGTGAGGGGCACCAGGCCCACCACCACGGCATCCGCCTCGGTCTCCAGGAGGAGCCGGGTGCTGGCCAGGTAGGCGGCCTCGTCGGCCATGGGGGTGAGGTCCAGGGGCAGCCGGGGGCTGACCAGGCCCGTCAGGCCGTGGGCCTCGATGAGGGCCGCCAGCCGGACCGACTCGGCCTCGGTGAGGCTCGCCCCCCGGAAGGGGCCCGTGAGCAGGTCGGCGGAGGCCACGGACTCGAAGCCCGCGTTGGTGACGACCGCCACGCGGCGGGGCGTGCCCGTGGCATAGGCCCCCAGCCAGGACAGGGCGGCATCGAAGGCCTCGATGCGCTCCGCGAGCATGGCGCCGGAGCGGCGGAGGACGCTGGCCTGCAGGGCTGCGTCTCCGGCCAAGGCGCCGGTGTGGCTGCTGGCGGCGGCCATGCCCGCCTGGCTGCGGCCGCCCTTGTAGAGCAGCACGCGCCGGCCGGTGGCCCGCAGCTTCGCGGCGGTCTCGGCGGTGGCCTGCAGGTCGCCGGGGGCGAAGCCCTCCAGGTAGGCGCCCACCACCTTCACCGCCGGGTCCCCGCCGAAGCCCCGGAGGAAGTCCGAGCAGCGCAGGTCCATCTGGTTGCCGATGGCCACGGCGGCGCGCAGGCCCAGCTCGGGCCGGCGGCTGAGGCGGGTGATGAGGAAGGCGCCGCTCTGGCTCACCAGGGCCGCGTGGCCGGGCCGGGGCCGGAGGGGCAGCTTCTCGTCGGGAATGAAGAGGGTGTTCAGGTCCAGGTCGGGGCTGTAGAGGCCCAGGCCGTTGGGCCCCACGAGGGCCGGGGTCCACTTGCCTGCGCGGCGGTGGGCCTCCAGGCACGCCACCAGACGCTTCCCCAGGCCCTCCGTGTCGGCGCCATCCCCCAGGCCGCCGGCCACCACGTAGACCACCGTGGCGCCGCCGCCCTGCTGGCAGAGCTGTTCCACCAGCGCCAGGGTCTGGGCCGCGGGCAGGGAGACGATGAGCTGGTCCGTGGGGGCGGCGGCGAGGTCGGCTACGGAGCCCAGGCAGGGCAGGCCGAGGAATTCGGCGGATCCGGGCTTGATCAGCCGGATCGCGCCCGCCTCCAGGCGGGAGCGGCGGACATTCTCGAGGATGATGCGGCCCACGGTGCCTTCCCGGCTGGACACGCCGGCGATCACCAGATCGCGGGGCGCCACCAGGGCATGGTACCAGGCGGGATCCGGCGCGGCGGGGGCCGAGGGCGCCTCGGCCTCCAGGGTGCCGACGCCATCCAGGGCGGTGGGGAGGCCGTCGGCGTCCAGCACCACGGGATTCAGTTCGAGGAGGGTCACGCCCTCTCGCGAGAGGGCCTCCACGGCGCGCCAGAGACCCTGGAGGAAGGTCCGCAGCTTCGCTTCGTCCGTGAGGGGCTTGGTGCCCCGCTGGAGGCCGAGCCAGGTGCGACCCAGCCAGTGGGCCTTCAGCTCGGCCAGGGCGTCCTCGGGCGTGGCCAGGGCTACGGGCCATAGGAGCGGCGGGGCCAGGGCCGCCCAGGCATCCGCCTGGAGGCCCCCGATGCCGCAGATGACCAGCCAGCCCGCCTCGGGATCGCGCTTGAGGGAGACCAGGGCTTCCGTGGGCAGGCCCGGCAGGCGCTGGAAGGCCACCTTCTCGCACACCAGGCCGCCGATCCAGGGGTGCTCCGGGATCCGGGCCTTCATGGCCTCGGCCTCGGCCCCCAGGGCCGCGGCGTCGAAGGGGGCGAAGGCGACGGCGCCCTTGTCGGACTTGTGCCACATCTCGTCTGCGATGCCTTTCAGGACGATGGGTTCGCCCGGGGCGAAGGGCAGGGGCCCGGATTCCAGGAAACCG
Source organism: Holophagaceae bacterium (assembly GCA_027451045.1). GTDB lineage: Bacteria > Acidobacteriota > Holophagae > Holophagales > Holophagaceae > Geothrix. Next base: position 9,697 of record DAIDKC010000330.1, read on the forward strand.
TGGCGGGGCACCCGCAGGCCGGCCGCAGCCAGCAGGGCATAGGCCCGTCCCTCGTGGAGGAAGCGGCTCGCGGTCATCTCAGACCTCCACGCCTTCCGGGATCAGCTGGCGGCCGGCCGAGAAGGCCTCCAGGTTCTTCTCGACGACCCGCGCGCCCTTGGGCTCGAACCGCTGGGCGATCACCTCGCGCCAGGTCTCCTCCGGCACGGGCAGGAAGCGGGAGGCCATGCCCAGGATGGCCATGCCGCCGGCCTGCTTGTGGGCCAGCTTCCGGGCCAGGCTCTCGGTGTCGAGCAGGTGGGAGCCGCGCACGGCGCGCAGGGCGCGGTGCACGTCCTCGAGGGGCGGGTAGCCCTCCATGTCCGCGATGGGATCCTCTGCGGTGATCAGGTGCCCGCTGATGCGCAGCATCGAGACGTAGCGCAGGGCCTCGAGGGGCTCCAGGGCGATGAGCAGGTCGGCCCCACCCTCCTCGATGAGGGGCGAGGTCAGGGGGGTGTCCGCGAAGCAGACCTGGGCCTGCACGCTGCCGCCCCGCTGGCTCATGCCGTGGATCTCCGACTGGAGGGCGTGGAGTCCGCTGCGTCGGAGGGCCTCCAGGACGATCTGGGCCATGGAGAGCACCCCCTGGCCGCCGACGCCGGCGAGGACGATGCCGTGGATGCGGGCGGCGCTCATGGGCGGACCTCCGGGGCGCAGGTCGTGCAGGCCTGGCGTTCCCGCGCCTCGCGGTCGTGCTCCTTCAGCACGCCCCGGCGCAGGGACTGGATGCATTCTCGGCGGAACACGAGCACGGAGGTCCCGCGCCGCTGCAAGGCCGCCTCGACGGCCGCGACGTTCTCCGCATGCTTGCTGGGCAGGGGCGTGAGCACCGCCATGTGGGATTCGGGAACTCCGAGGCCCAGCACGAGACGTTCCACCTGGTCCAGGGCCTGGCTGGGCTGCTGGCCCGTCATGCCGACCACGCGGTTGTCGAGGATGACCACCGTGACATCGGCGCCGGATTCCACGGCGGTGAGCAGGGCCGGCAGGCCGCTGTGGGCGAAGGTGGAATCGCCGATGACGGCCACCGCGGGCTTCTGGCCGGCCAGGGCGGCGCCCGCCGCCAGGCTGATGCTGGCGCCCATCTCCACCACGCCGTGGATGGCCTCCAGGGGTTCCTGGGCGGCCAGGGTGTAGCAGCCGATGTCCCCGAAGACCCGGGCCTCGGGGGCGCCGACGTTGCGCAGGGCCTCCTGGACCGCCTCGTAGGCGTCCACATGGCCGCAGCCTTCGCAGAACCGGGGGGCCCGCACGGGCAGGTCGAGGGCCGGTATGGCCTTCCGGTCGAGGGGATCCAGCCCGAGAGCCTCCTTCAGCACCCGGGGGGACAGCTCCCCGGTGCGGGGGACGGCGCCGTCCAGACGGCCGCGCACGCGGGCCCGGCCCCGCAGGCCGAGGCGCTCCTCCAGGAGCGGGTAGTCCTCTTCGAAGACCAGCACCTCGTCCACCTGGGCCAGGAAGGCCTCCTCGGTGGCGGGATCCAGCGGGTAGGCGGCCACCTCCAGGCGCGGCAGGGCCGCGAGTTCGGGGTACTCCAGGGCCAGCTGAGCAAAGTAGGCCCGGCCCAGGCCCGCTGCGGCCACACCGCGCCGGGCCGTTCCCGGTACCAGCCGGTTGATCTCCGCGGCGGCCTCGCGCATCCGGGGCTGCTTGGCCAGAAGGTCCACGTAGCGCCGGCGGGCGTTGGAGGGGATCAGCACCCAGTCCTGGACGTGGTCCCCGGGCACCTGGCCCCGGTGGGTGGGCGGCAGGGTCTCCTGGCGGAGGAAGGGCGCGCGGCAGTGGGCCAGGCGCGTCACGAGGCGCACCATGACGGGCACCTGGAGGGCCTCGGAGAGCTCGAAGGCGCGCAGGGTGAAGTCGTAGGCCTCCTGGACCGTGCTGGGCTCCAGGCAGGGGAGCCAGGAGAACTCCGCCAGCTTGCGGCTGTCCTGCTCGTTCTGGCTGCTGTGCATGCCCGGATCGTCGGCCACCAGCACAACCAGGCCGCCCTGGACTCCGGTGAGGGCGGCGTTGGCATAACCATCCATGGCCACGTTCAGGCCCACGTGCTTCATGGTGACCAGGGCCCGGTGGCCGGTGTAGCTCGCGCCCAGGGCCAGGTCGAAGGCGACCTTCTCGTTGGTGGCCCACTGGGCCACGCGCTCCGGGGCGGAGGCTTGGATCATCGCCTCCACGTACTCGAACCCCTCCGTGGAGGGCGTGCCCGGGTAGCCGAAAGCGCCCTTGATGCCGGCGTCGAAGGCGGCGCATCCCACCGCTTCCACGCCCAGGGCCAGGGTGCGTTGATCCATGGAGCCTCCAACCTTTTCCAAGCCCGCAGTATGGAGGCCGGAGCCCGTGTTCGGGATCACACGAGATGCGACAAAGGCGCACTGTGCCTGGCATCACAGGCCGGGCGCAGGTGCCCGGGAATCCGGGGCGAATCCGCGGATCCTGTAGGAACAATTATGGGGGACTTGTCATGATTGTAATCCGCAAACATTCGATGCGGGCCTTCGATTGTCATTGAGTTTGCCCTTCAGGCTCATGTTTGAAGGCGCCCTGGCGCAGCAAGGGAATCCAACGCATAATTCACCGGTTGATCGCCTTACGGGCGGGCCGGCTGCTCCGGCCCAGGGAGGTTCCCGTGCTTCCGCTTTCCCAGACTACCGGCTATGCGGTGCGCGCCCTCCGCTGCCTCGACGAGCCCGGCGGTTCGCCGATCCTCGTGGAAGCCATCGCGGAAGATACCGGCATCCCCCGTTCCTATCTTTCCAAGCTGATCCACCGGCTGGCCAAGCACGGCCTGGTGGTGGCGCGGCGGGGCCACCACGGCGGCGTGGTCCTGGCCCGGCCGGCCCGGGAGATCACCCTCGCGGCGCTGTCCGAGGCCATTGACGGGACCGAATGGCGGCGCCGGTGCCTGATGGGGCTGCCCGGGTGCACAGAGGAGACGCCGTGCGTGCTGCACGCCTACTGGGGCGCCATGCTCGCGGACATCCTGGCCCATCTCGCCCAGGTGACCCTGGCGGACATGGCCCACCACCGCGACCTCGGGGTGGACCGCTGCCGGGCCCGCCACCGGGAGGAGATGGCTCAGCTCATCGGCTAGGGCTGGCTAGGGCTGGCTAGGCCTTGCGGGAAGGGGCCTTGCGGGCCGGAGCGGGCTTCTTGGCTGCGGCGGTCTTGCGGGCCTTGGGCTTGGTGCCGGTCTTGACCTTCCGCTCCGGCAGGGCGTCGGCCAGCCTCCAGGTGCGGCTCTGCTGCTCGAAGGCCCGGATCTCCTCGAGGTTGATGCCGCTCAGGCGGAGGTGGATCTGGTCCCGCTCGGAGGTCCAGAAGGTGTGGGCGGGACAGGCCCGGTCATCGGAGCATTCGGCGAAGCCGAGCAGGCACTTGTTCCGCCACTCCGCCCCGTCCACGGCCTCGGCGATGAGGTCGAGGGTGATCTCCTTGGCCGGCAGGGCGAGCACCACGCCGCCCTTGTTGCCGCGCTTGGCCATCACCAGCCCGACCCGGGCGAGCTTGTGGATCATCTTGGAGAGGTAGGGCCGCGGGAAGCCCGTGCGGGCCGCCACGTCCACCACGAGGGTGGGCTTGCCGCCGGGGTCCTCCAGGCAGCTCATGGCCAGGACGGCGTAACCGGAGGACTGGGACAGAGGCAGCATGCTCACCTGCGCTGGGATGGGGGTGGATGACGGATCAGGATAGACGATCTTGAGGTCAGTCTATCGCGGGAGATGTGACCAAGGACACAACGCCTGTCCCCTGGATTATCCCCGCCAGCCGTTGAGGATCCGCATGTAGTTGGCCCGGGTGAAGGCCTGGGGGCTGGGGCACTTCTCGAGGCTCATGCTTCCGAGGGCCTGGCGGAGGGAGGCGTACTCGTGCTCCTCCAGCCACTCGGCCAGTTCAGAGCGGACCTGCGCGAGGCGGGCGGGCCCGTGGAGCAGGAGGGCGGAAACCATCTGAACCCCGCTGGCCCCGGCCATGACCGCCTTGAGGGCGTCCTGGCCCGTATGCACCCCGCCGGTGACGGCCAGGCTGCCCTTCAGGCGGCCGTGAAGGATGGCCAGCCACCGCAGACGGAGCAGCAGATCCTGGGAGCTGGAGAGCTGGAGGCTGGGCACGGCCTCCAGGGCCTCCGGGTCGATGTCCGGCTGGAAGAAGCGGTTGAAGAGCACCAGACCGTCGGCTCCGGCGGCCTCCAGCTCCGTGGCGAAGTGGGCCAGGGAGGAGAAGAAGGGCGAGAGCTTCACCGCCACGGGGAGCTTCACCTCCCCCTTGAGACCGCGCACCAGGTCGAGGGTCCGCTTCTCCACCGCCGCCGCGGATTCCGTGGGATCCGTGGCCAGGTAGTAGACGTTCAGCTCCAGGGCGTCGGCCCCGGCCTGCTCCATGAGCTTCCCGTGGTGGATCCAGCCGGCCGGGGTGATGCCGTTGAGGGAGCCTATGACGGGCACCCCCACGGCCTGCTTGATCCGCATGAGCTGCTCGAGGTACTTCTCCGGGCCGAGGCGGAAGTCCTCGGGATTGGGGAAGTAGGACAGGGCTTCGGCGTTCGACTCCGCGTGCAATTCCATGTCGAGCAGGGTGCCCTCCTGCTCGCGGGTGATCTGCTCCTCGAAGAGGGAGTGCATCACGATGGCCGCGGCGCCCGCATCCTCCAGGCGCCGGACCGCGTCCAGGTCATCCACTAGCGGAGAGGCGCCCACCATCAGGGGATGGGCGAGGTTCAGTCCGAGGTAGGTGGTGGAAAGATCCATGGCATCCCCCTCACTCGCCCTTGCCGGGCACGGAAAGCTTGGCCAGCTGTTCGTAGACGCCGAAGCGGCCGGTGATCTCATGCTGCGAGGCCTCCAGCAGGCGCTTGAATGCCTCCGGGTGGGCCTGTTCGATCATGCGGAAGCGGGTCTCGTTCCGCACGTACTGGCCCAGGGGCACCTTGGGCGCTGCGGAATCGAGCTGGAGCGGGTTCTCCCCCTTGGCAAGGCGGCGGGGGTCGAAGCGGAACAGCGGCCAGTGGCCGGAATCCACCGCCAGCTTCTGCTGCTCGGCGCCCATGGCGAGGTCGTAGCCGTGGGCGATGCAGTGGCTGTAGGCGATGATGAGGCTGGGGCCCGGATAGGATTCGGCTTCCAGGAAGGCCTTGAGGGTCTGGTTGTCCCGGGCGCCGAAGGCCACCTTGGCCACGTAGATGCCGCCGTAGGTCATGGCGATCATGCCCAGATCCTTCTTGGGCATGGCCTTGCCGGCCATCGCGAATTTCGCGCCGGCGCCCATGGGGGTGGCCTTGGAGGCCTGGCCGCCGGTGTTGGAGTAGACCTCGGTGTCGAGCACCAGGACGTTCACGTTCCGACCGGAGGCGAGGACATGGTCCAGGCCGCCGTAGCCGATGTCGTAGGCCCAGCCATCACCGCCAACCACCCAGACGCTCTTGTCCACCAGGTAGTCGCCGAGGTCGGCCAGCAGCCGCGCCTCGGGCTGGGTCAGACCAGCGAGCTGCTTCTGGAGGGCCGCCACGCGCTCGCGCTGGGTCTTGAGGCCGGTTTCCGTGGACTGGTCCGCGGTGGCGAGGCCGGACACGAGGTCATCCCCGAGGCTGGGAGCCAGGCGATGCAGCAGTTCCAGCGCGAACTCCCGGTGCTTGTCCACAGCCAGGCGCATGCCGAGGCCGAACTCCGCGTTGTCCTCGAAGAGGCTGTTGGCCCAGGCGGGCCCGCGGCCATCCCGGTTGGTGGTGTAGGGCGTGGTGGGCAGGTTGCCGCCGTAGATGCTGGAGCAGCCCGTCGCGTTGGCGATGAGGGTGCGGTCGCCGAAGAGCTGGGTCAGGAGCTTGATGTAGGGCGTCTCGCCGCAGCCGGAACAGGCGCCGCTGTACTCGAAGAGGGGTTCCAGGAACTGCGAGCCCTTCACGTCCAGCTTGACGGCGGTGCGGTCGGCCTCGGGCAGGTCGAGAAAGAAGGCGTAGTTGGCGGCCTCGGGCTCGCGGAGCGGGGCCTGGGGCACCATGTCAATGGCCTTGTGCTTGGGATTGCTCTTGTCCTTGGCGGGACAGACGGCCACGCAGAGGGAGCAGCCCGTGCAGTCCTCGGGGGCCACCTGGAGCGTGTACTTCTGGCCCTTGTACTCGGGACCCTTGTAGTCCACGGCCTTGAAGGTGCCCGGGGCCGAGGCGAGTTCCGCCGGAGCGTAGACCTTGGCGCGGATGGCGGCGTGGGGGCAGGCCATCACACACTTGTTGCATTGGATGCAGATGCCGGAGTCCCATTCGGGGATCTCCAGGGCGATGTTGCGCTTCTCCCACTTGGTGGTGCCCACGGGCCAGGTGCCGTCCACGGGGAAGGCGCTGACGGGCAGCAGGTCGCCCTTGCCCTCCATCATCACGGCCGTGACGCGCTGGACGAAGTCGGGCGCCTCGCTCGCCACCATGGGCGGACGCTTCCGCGCGGCGGTGGCGGCCGAGGGCACCTGCACCTCGTAGAGGTGGGCCAGGGTCTCGTCCACGGCCTGGAAGTTCTTCTGGACCACCGCATCGCCCTTCTTGCCGTAGGTCTTCTTGATGGCCTTCTTGATCTGGGCGATGGCCTCCTCGCGGGGGAGCACGCCGGAGATGGCGAAGAAGCAGGTCTGCATGATGGTGTTGATGCGAACGCCCATCCCCGTGGCCTTGGCCACCTCGTAGGCATCAATGACATAGAACTTCAGGTGCTTCTCGACGAGGGCCGACTGCACCTCCAGCGGCAGAGTGTCCCACACCGCTTCGGGGCCATGGGGGGTGTTGAGCAGGAAGGTGGCGCCGGGCACGGCGGCCTCGAGCATCTCGTACTTCTCAAGGAAGCTCGTCTGGTGGCAGGCGATGAAGTTGGCCTTGGTCACCAGGTAGGCGCTGCGGATGGGCCGGGGGCCGAAGCGCAGGTGGCTGATGGTGATGGCCCCGGACTTCTTGGAGTCGTAGACGAAGTAGCCCTGGCCGTAGTTGGGGGT